>JAJTHY010000047.1 GCA_021298045.1 Candidatus Jidaibacter sp. | reverse complement strand
TTTATGCGCAAATAATAGCATTTTCTTATGGATTTCTTCAATCATTTTATACCTCAAGCCCTTACATTATCATCGTTATAGCTCTTTTGACGGAAAAGCTAGCTATAGTTCCTAAGCTACACACTTACCTTCGACTGCTCGCCTACCTCGGCGGCACTAGGCCTTTTTTTGTATATATTTGCTTCTTATTATGAAATGAAAATGGTGGGTCTGGGTGGAGTTGAACCACCGACCTCACGCTTATCAGGCGTGCGCTCTAACCACCTGAGCTACAGACCCAGAGCTATAATATATTTGTACGCAATAAACTAAAACTATTGATGCAAACATATCTTACTTAAACAACATTACTTTAAAACAGCGCTGTTAAAAAACAATGCTATTCAGAAATAACGTTGATAACAACTTTACCGCCGGTCGTGCGGCTAAATGCAACCTGACCAACAATAAGAGAAAATAATGTGTGATCTCTTCCCATTCCTACATTTTTACCAGGATGCCATTTAGTGCCACGCTGTCTAACCAAAATGTTACCAGGAATAACTTTTTCACCACCAAACTTTTTAATGCCTAGGCGCTTACCATCCGAATCCCTACCGTTTCTCGAACTCCCACCTGCTTTTTTCGTTGCCATTGCTGAAATCCCTTATTTATATTTATTTATTCCAAACTAGCTTTTAAGCTCTGTAATTTTTAATACCGTAATTAGTTGGCGATGACCACGCTTCCTGCGATAATTATGCCTACGTTTCTTTTTGAAGATTATTTCTTTATCGTTTTTGCGTTGTTCTATAACTTCTGCAATAACCGATGCGCCGTTTGTATCTTTACCCACTTTACCAGCGATAGACAAAACACGATCAAAATTAACAGAGGAACCTACTTCCGCAATAAGCTTTTCAACTTTTATAATATCACCTGTTTTAACGTGATATTGCTTACTTCCTGTTTCAAAAACTGCAAACATCGTCCTTCTCAATTAATGCTTAATTTTTCAAGGCTCTACTTTTACAGTCTATTAACCATCTTGTCAACACTAATTAACCTTTAATTAACTTTTAATTGTCATGATCATATAACAGCAAATGTTATACGGTAACCGTATGAAAAATAATAATCCTGACAATAGCGCTCTTTTGGGATCTCTAAGAGATTTTATTAGTAATAAAACCGCAGATGATAGTCTAGAGCAGCAAGTTAATTATCTTGCGACCTTTAAATCTCAAGCTGCAAATTGGGATACTTCTTTAGCCAAAGAAAAAAGTAAAATTAATAAAGTAATCTTTGAAAACGCAGATCTTCTGATCCAATCTGCTCAAAGTGAGCAAGAGGCATTTGCAGTGGTAGAATATGTAAGCAAAATATCCATATCAGGGATAGACAGTCCTCTTAATCCAAAAATGATCCGCGCTTTTTTAGAGAAGTATCCAGAGTGTAGCGCTAAATTATCAGACGCCTTAAAAGCAAAATATATTAGAAAATTTGAATCACAGCTTGAGCGTGGCGAACCAATGCTGAATTTAGGGCAGTTCAAAGCCATCCTCAACGATTTGATGGCAATAGGGTTCGATCCAGCGCTTGTGGTAAACGTGGAAGAGAATTACGCATCCTTATTGAAATCTTGTCTACTTAACCCTACGGAAGAAAATTTTGAGATATTCCTGTACCTCATTGATGAAAAAATAGTAAAGATAGAGAATCAACTGAATGCTAGGTCATTGAATTTCGATACTCAACAAATGCCAGTTAATGCAGAGGATGCGGCCAAGTTCTTAGAATACATAGACCAAAACACCTCAGTTGCACAAAAAAACGTATGTCAGCTTTTTAATCTATCAATATTTTTTAATCATAAAGTTCTTTTTAAGCAATTACTGCGCAACCCGGAAATTTATATAAGCTCTCCTGGGCAAAGAAATACAACGCCACTCACGGATATATTTATGAACCATATGAGAGGCGAAATAACTAAAGCTTTTATCGAGAGTGAGCGGTTTGTTGAAGAGCAAACTGGGCCATTGAGAGATGATCTTTTGCTGCAGCTATTTGCTTTTTCTGGTGATGAAATTGTGCATTTGGGTTTGCAACCAAATAAATTTCCGAGTTACTCCAACTTTAAACCAGCATTGTGTAGGGCTATTGTAGATTGCTATATGCTAGAATCATCTGATAAAGTATCGAAATATAAATTGGTGGATTTAATGCTGTTAATGGATCCTAGTTACATCGATGGAATCTATCTAGAGGCAAAAGTGCAAATACCGGTGCTACCTAAGTTGCTGTCATTCTTAAAGGCGGTTAAGGGGCAAAATGGATATGATCTTGAAAAAATCTCCGAGGATAGCCACGCGCTTTTAATTTCTGAAATCATCCAACTAAGTGATTCTGACATAAAAAAGTTATCGCACTCATTAAATATAAAGAAAAATGATGATATTAAAAACTTCATATCTGATCTCAAAAAGTTAGCTGGAGACGGAGGAAAAGCATTTAATGCATTTCAGGCGATTGAGAAGCTAGAAAATAGCCTGAACGCGAGCTTAAGTTGGGGAAGAGCTGTCTCTAGATTATTTTCAAATGAGACACCAATTAGTCCTCTGGATGTGGCTTCTGTTTTTAATATTGATGACTCTAGTAAATTTACGCTAAATAACAGTATCAAAATGCGGCTTGAGAAAAGCGAGAGTTGGAGTAAGTTGGCTGAAAAAACTAGTAACAACAAAGTTAATGAGCTCTAATATTAGACTACTGCATTATAACTTCGGCATGCAAAATATTCATTAATTGACTTGTTACTTTGTGAAAAATCTAGTAAAACTCGCAGGTACTGGTAGTTATTGAGAGAGTGCTATGTCTAGTAAACCGGAAAATCACGCAGAGAAAGAGCGCCGCACTATAGCCGGCATATCATTCATGCTTCTTAATGCATTAGCCATATCTGTAATATATGCAGCATCTAAGGAATTAACGAGAGAAATCAGCTCAAACCTGGTGGTGTTTCTATATAAGTTTAGTATTTTGATTTGTATTTTGCCTTGGTGCTTTAAGGACGGCATATCAAGCATGAAGACTAACCGCATCCTCCTGCATGCATCACGAGGGTTTTTA
>JAJTHY010000166.1 GCA_021298045.1 Candidatus Jidaibacter sp. | reverse complement strand
GAGATAAGGTAGCGCAATGAAAAACACTTCTCCAAAGATCGAAGCAATGGTTGTCAAATCGCTAAACTCTATAGATATGGAAGACTTATGCGATAGCACAATGGAAACCATGAAGACCACAACTGGGTTTAACATAGGCAATCAGCGCATCCAACACGTGAAGAAAGCCAATCTTATGTCTTATTGGGAAGGCGTTTTACTCATTCCAGAACGAATGTTAATAGTTGGGAAATTAGATGGTACAATAGCGGGTAGCATTCAAGTTATAACACCTAGCTCAAGCAACCAAACCTCTAAATTTGCCTGTGCAATAGATAATTATTTTTTAGCCCCATGGGCCAGGGGCTATAAATTATCAGATCTTTTGATTGAAACCGCAGAAAAAGAGGTAATTAACCTTGGTATATCCGTTGTAAAATTAAGTGTTAGAGAAACCAGGACGGCCGCCATTAAAGTATTTGAACGTCATAATTATATCAAATGGGGGGTACTGCCCAAATATGAAATAGATCAGGATAAAATAGTAGCTGGATACTTTTACTACAAAGAGCTTATGCCGATTTAGCTAGCGCGAATAATGGATATAGAGGAAGTAGAAAATAAATCACTTTGGCAAAGCGCCTCTTAGACATCTAATGCCGGGTAGGTCAAAATCTTCTAGCCATTCTAAAAAAGCCCCTCCAGATGTAGACACATAAGAGAATTTATCACCAAATTTTCCTATGGAAGCGATTGTATCACCGCCACCAGCTATACTCCTTAAATTGGGCATATTGCCAATAGCTTCAGCCAGATGCAAGCTTGCTTGTGCAAACTTTTCGTCTTCATAATAACCTAATGGGCCATTCCATAAAAGTATCCGGGAATGCTTTATTTTTGCAATAAACATGGCTATTGACTTGGGGCCTACATCCAAAGCTCGCGCCCCTTCTGGTAAAAATTCAACATCATGTTCTTGAGCAGTTCCGTGTACGTCGCATACTAGATCAATCGGTAAAATAATTTTGTCTTTATGCAAATTATAAAACTGAAGTGCTTGTTCTAAAAAATCTGTCTCAACAAAAGAAGCTTGCATGTTAAAGCCTAATGCCTGTAGGAAAGTATTGGCCATTGCCCCGCCAATAATCAGGTGATCAGAAGTGTCCACCAAGCTAGCCAACACTTTAAATTTACTAGAGACTTTAAGGCCAGCGATTATTGCTATTTTAGGTGAAGCGCTAGGATCAATCGATGCCTTTAAACTGTTAAGTTCCGACTCAAAAGCTAAGCCTGGATAAGAAGGTAGCAATTGTGTGATCGCGCAGATAGAGGCATGCTCCCGATGGCTGCAAGAAAATGCATCATTAACATAAATATCTGCAAGTCCAGCTAACTTTTTGGCGAATTCAATGTCATTGGCTTCCTCACCTGCGTTGAACCTTAAATTCTCCAATAGTACAATTTCACCTTTTTTTGCCGCTGGTAGACTGGGGGTTTTGCTGAACAATATTTCCTCCCCATAAATTTCTTTTAGAATTGGCACCAAAAATTCTAGCGAGTATATAGGGTCTACAAACCCTTTTGGTCTGCCGAAATGGCTTGCCAAAATAATTTGAGCACCATTCTTTTTTAAGAAGTCTATAGTGGGCTGGATATTTGTTATTCTAGAAAAATCTAATACTTTTCCCGCATGCAGTGGCACGTTTAAATCTACCCGTAATAAAACTCTTTGACCTAGAAGATAGGCGTTTTTTAAGTCTTTCATAAATGGTTATCGCTTGTGGAAATACTTTGGTAATATGCATCAATTATACTGCAATTGCAAATGTGATTAATTTGTTGTAGTATTCTTGTTCAACAATTTTAAAGTCATGCATATGTCAGAAAGATTCCCTATTAGTCCAGCTGGTTATAAAAAGTTAGAAGAAGAACTGCATAGGCTTAAGTCGGTAGAGCGCCCTGCGATTATAATTGCAATAGCAGAGGCACGAGCTCATGGGGACTTATCTGAAAATGCCGAATACCACTCAGCCAAAGAAAAGCAAGGCTTCATAGAAGCTAAAATTGCTGATTTGGAAAATAAGGCATCAAGGGCTCATGTTATTGAAATATCGCAAATAGTTTCTGATGTTGTGCAGTTTGGTGCGACTGTTAAAGTCGTTGATGAAGAAACAGACGAGGAGATAGTTTATAAAATTGTTAGCGATTATGAAGCAAATGTGGCACAGCGTCATATTTCCATATCGTCACCTGTTGCTCGCGCATTGCTAGGGAAAAAAGCCGGAGAGTCAATAGAGGTTATAACGCCAAAGGGAAGTAAATATTACCATATAGTTGAGTTTAATTTTAGTTAACATTTACTCCAAAATTATTATAATATATATACTCTTAAGTGTGTAAATATTTTATGGTGTCAGTATAATTATGGCGGAAGCGGAGAATTTATCTAAACAAGAGCCCTCAAGTTCAGATCCATTAGATATAGATTTAGAAGTTGTATACGATGTCCCGCTGCAGGTTTCGGCCGTTTTGGGAAGGGCGTCTATGAAAGTTAGCCAATTGGTAAAGTTGAGCAGAGGCGCAGTAGTAGAGCTTGATAAGAAGGTTGGGGATGCAGTAGAAGTTTTTGTTAATGATAGGCTGGTGGCTAAGGGGGAGATAGTTTTGGTTGATCAGAAGATAGGTATCACTGTAACGGAAATTGTTAAAAGGTCTTAAGAAACTTCGCTTGTTCTTAAATGAGTTTAATTTAAAAAGTGGTTAATACTTTTTTCTTGTGTTATATGAAGCTTTCATAGTACAATCGAAGAATATGAAAAGCGCTTCAAACAACAAAGATATCAAATCTAATCCGCTTAAGGAGGTACTTCTTACCTGCAGGATAATGCTCAAATACGCCTTAGTATTTGGCTGTTTGGTGAACATTTTGATGCTTGCCACTCCCCTATATTCCATGCAAGTGCTTGATAGAGTTATATCAAGCTCTAACACCGACACGTTGCTTTTACTCACTATTGTTATTGGCACGGCACTCTCTTTGCTTTCTTTAATTCAAGTTGCTAGAAGTTTCGCCATGAATAAAATGGGAAGTTGGTTTGAGAAAGAGCTCTCCTCAAAATTATTTGCTAATGTGGTTCGAACATCTTTATTAGCTCGCACCAGTGGTGGGAGCCAGCAACTTAGAGATCTGCAATCAATAAAAACATTTTTAACCAGCCCTTCTTTAGTATCCATTTTAGATATTCCTTGGGCTGTGATATTCGTAGCAGTGCTATTCATGATACATTTTTACATGGGTATAATGACAGTAATAGGCGGAGCAATACTACTGCTTCTTGCCATAGCTTCGGATAAACTAACTAAGCCTTTGCATGACTCATCAAATGAGTTTTTTATCTCCAGTATGCGTCAAGTAGACCAGGCGAGTAGAAATGCAGAGGTCATCTCTGTAATGGGCTTGCTACCTCAAATTGACAGCACCTGGCAAAAAATAAATCTCAAGGTGCAAAATGCGCAAAATTTGGTTAGTGGCAGGCAAAACATTTTATCTGAAGTTACTAAATTTATAAGGCTTATGTTGCAAATATTTGTTACAGGGCTTGGTGCATATTTAGTACTAAAGGGTGAAATGTCCGTCGGCGCTATAATAGCTTGCTCTTCTATTTCTGGCAGGGCTCTTGCACCTTTTGAGCAGGCTATAATGTCTTGGAAAGGCTTCTTAACCTGTAGGCAGGCATATAACAGGCTTAATGATACCATTGAAAAATATTATTCAGAAGAAATTCGCATGTCTTTACCGGAGCCAAAAGGCAAGCTAGAGGCACAAGAATTAAGCTATGCTCCACCAAGTAGCCCTAATAGGTTGATTTTGAAAAATGTTAATTTCTCAATTGAAAGTGGAGATACCCTAGCTATAATTGGCCCTAGTGGATCTGGCAAAACTACTTTAGCTAAATTGTTGGTTGGCGCATGTATACCTAAGTCTGGATGCGTCAGATTAGACAACGCAAGTCTTGCTGATTGGAATAAAGATGAGCTAGGTAAGTATCTAGGATATTTACCGCAGGATGTAGAGTTGTTTGGCGGTACAATCCGCGAAAATATAGGGCGCATGAATAAAAATGCTGACCCGCAAGAAGTGGTTAAAGCTGCGCAGCTTGCCGGTGTTCATGACATGATCTTGCAATTGCCAAAGGGTTATGACACTGAAATAGGGTTTGATGGCTCTACCCTTTCTGGTGGTCAACGCCAAAGGATCGGGCTAGCTAGAGCTTTTTTTGGAGGACCTAGGGTATTAGTGCTTGATGAACCAAACGCTAACTTAGATACATTGGGTGAATTGGCGCTAGCAAATGCGATAAATTATGCTAAGCAAAACAAAATTACTACCTTAATAATCTCACATAGACCTTCTATATTAACATTAGTTGATAAAATACTTATCATGAAGGATGGAGAGGTAGCTTCTATGGGGGATAAAGATGTGGTTATTAAGGAAATAAATCAAAGTGCACGCCCCGTAATGGCAGACTTAACCAATAAGAAGTTGAACTAATGACGAAAAAACAAACACAAACACTTATTGCCAAGGTTACGCATAAAATTGTTTCTGCTCTGAGTTGGTTTAACGAGGCGGAATACATCAAGGCACTTCATAAATTTATGACCACAAAAAGCCTAGATGATACAGGCTTTTCACAAAAGGTGGAAAAAGAATTACGTGCTGCCATAGCTACTCCTATAAAATTTGGATTTGGTGTTATAGGTGTATGCTTGGCTATTTTTATAGTATGGGGCGGCACAGCTCCGTTAGATAGCGCTGCTTTGGCTGAGGGAATAGTTAGTGTTGAGGGGCACCGCAAAACTATTCAACATCTAGAGGGGGGGGTCATAGAAAAGATTCTAGTTAAAGATGGGCAATTGGTAAAAGAAGGGGATGTTCTGATAAAACTCAATGATGCTAATGCTAAGTCACAAAAGCAAATGGTTTCATCGCAGCTTAATTTTGCCAATTCTATGTATGCACGATTGATAGCTGAACAAAATGGAGAGGAACAGATCGTTTGGGATGAAAAGATGTTCGATTTTTCCGACCCAGAAATAAAGCAAATTTTAAAAACCCAGGAAAACCTATTTAAGTATAGAACTAATGAGATGCATGCTAACTATGCGATACTTAATGAGAGGATAGCGCAAAGTCAGGAAGAAATAATTGGTCTTGAAGCGAGGAAGGCATCTTACATATCTCAGAGTAAACTGATTGCAGAGGAGTTAAAGAATACGGAAGAATTATTTGCCAAAGGGCTGGCGCTACGCCCAAGGCTACTTGAGCTTAGGAGACATGCTGATGAGCTTACCGCTACGATTGCAGAAACAAAATCCCGCACAGCATCTGCGCGCGAGGCTATAGCTGAAAACAAGTTGCGTATGCTCAACATTGAAAATGAGCGCCAAAAAGAGATAGCAAGAGAGATAAAGGAAACCCATCAACTTGCTTTGGATTTAACTGAAAGGTATAATGCAATTAAAGACGTTGTGGAGCGCTCGGAAATAAAATCCCCAGTTGATGGTGTTGTGACAGACATGCAATATCACACAATTGGTGGAGTGATTGCCTCAGGACATAAAATTCTCGATATTATTCCACAAGACGGTAATTTGATTGTAGAGGCTAAGGTAAAGCTTCAGGATATAGACAGTATATATCCAGGGCTTTTAGCCAAAGTGCAGTTAGGAGCTTATAAGAGTAGGTTGGTTCCAAGAATTGAAGGTAAAGTAATTTATGTATCAGCGGATAAATCTACAGATCAACAAGGTAATTCTTTCTACATTACCAGAATTGAAATAGATGAAGAGCAATTTAACCGACTTTCTGCTACCATAAAGTTACACCCTGGCATGCCTGTTACGGTATTCATAGTTAAAGGTACTAGAACATTCTTAGAATATTTGATATCACCAATAAGGGACAGCTTCTTCAAGGCGTTTAAAGAGGTTTAATATCAAAGTTTTTTGGTATTAAACTATCCACAGTAGCATGGTAATTTTTGAGCCACTGCACCTGCTCTTTATCTAGCATACTATAATCGATTAAGTTTTCCTGAATTGGAACCATAGTTAATGTTTCAAATTCTAAGAAATTTTTATGATTAGATTCTTTTACCAGCAGTAAGCTTTCAATACGGATACCAAACTTACCATTTTCATAATACCCTGGCTCGTTAGAAACTATCATCCCAGGCTCAAGCGCAACTGCATTTGTGAAGCCTTTACCTATCCGCTGTGGGCCTTCATGAACTGAAAGAAAATGCCCCACTCCATGGCCGGTGCCATGAGCAAAATCTAGCCCTTCTTGCCAAAGTGGTGCGCGTGCGATAGCGTCTAAATGGCTTCCTGTAATGCCTTTAGAAAATTTTGCTTTTGCTAAATCTATATGCCCTTTAAGCACAAGGGTGAACAGCTTTTTTTGTTCTGTAGTTGGATTACCTAAATGCAATGTACGAGTCACATCTGTTGTGCCGCAATAGTATTGTCCACCAGAGTCTAGTAGGTAAAATGTATCTTTGCCTATCTGCGTATTATGTTCTTTTGATGGGTGATAATGTATTACCGAACCATTTGCACCATACGCTGAAATAGTTGCAAAACTTGGATATACAAATAGATCAGACTCTTGCCTGAATTCCAATAATTTTTCTGCGGCTTGAATTTCAGTTATTTTATCCTGAGACTCCAGCCACTTGATAAATTTAGTAAGGGCAATACCATCAAGTATATGCGCCTTTCTAAACCCATCAATTTCTACTTGGTTTTTACAAGCCTTTAATTTTTCTATAGGGCTTTTAGCGCTGATCGCTTTGCTTCCAAGAATTTGCAAAAACTTCACTGGCGTCTTAGAGTTATCAACTTGAACACGTTCAGCATTTTTAAGTAAAGACTCTATTTTTTCTAAGCCTAATATCTCAACATTATTTTGCACGAAATTTACTTTGCGAGGGTCGGTAAATAACTGCAATGTACCATTCCTGTTTAGTAGAGCAAAGCTCAGTAAAAATGGCGTGTATGGAATATCAGCTCCTCTAATATTTAATAGCCAACAAACTTCATCACTATTTGTCAAAAGAAGCTGCGTAGCATCACTATGCATCTTGGCAATAACTTCCTGAAATTTTTCCAAATACTGCTTACCTGTATATGATATGTCGAGCTCAAATGCTGCGTTGATTTGTTCTTCATTACGGCTCCATATTTGATCCACAATGTTTGCTGTTGGCTTTAAAACAAATCCATATTTATCACCCAATTTTTCATAATAGGCTAAGTTTTCTTTGGTGTGCAACATTGGGTCATATCCCAGTACAGAGCCTTTTTTTAATCCTAAATCAAACCAGTCACATGAGCTTTTTTCACCCATATCTAAAATTGTAAATTCATCACCCAACTGCTGACTGGCTTGCAGCAAATATCTTCCATCTGTGAAAAATGCGCTTTTCTTTAGCGTTACTATTGCCACTCCATTTGAGCCAGTAAAACCTGTTGCATAAAGCAATCGGTTAAGATGCATTGGTACATATTCATTTTGAAATTCATCATTAGAAGGAATTATAAACCCATCTAAAACAGCATTTGTTATTGCTGATTTTAGTAATGATAAAATATTTTGATCCATGCTATGCACCCCTGCTGCTGTCATATTTCTCATAAAGAGAGTAACAAATCAATATGCTTGCGGCAAGAACGCGTATCACAATAGTGCACTACGATTGTAAAGAATTTTTGGGCCAGCGCTTAGACTGAGTTATACTAAATCCCAAAAATAGTTGAGACAGTAGTGAATAGATTTTGGATAAATGCGAAGTGGGGGAAGAGCTTTAGTATTTTACATACCAAACACTTTTTCCTCAAGCAAGTTTGTCCAAAAGATATAGCTAATTCAATTACAAAAAAGGCACGGTTTTTGCTTTAATTGTCATTCCGCACGCAGTTCAGGAATCTTAAGATCCCAAGCAATAGCGAGGATGACTAAGAGGTGGAGATTTGTTGTATTTTTCATAGCCATTTTATAAGGGTTTAGCTATAT
>JAJTHY010000040.1 GCA_021298045.1 Candidatus Jidaibacter sp. | reverse complement strand
AAAACTTACTGCAACCGCTCAAGACCCAAGCGCTCGAACAAAAATTGATCATTTTCAGGAATTGGATTGTCGGCAGTTAGAAGCTTCTCGCCATAAAAAATAGAATTAGCGCCCGCTAATAAGCATAAAGCCTGCATTTCATCGGACATCTGCTCTCGCCCTGCAGATAATCTAATATAAGAGTGAGGCATCAGAATACGGGCTAAAGCAATAGTCTTTACAAAATCAAACGGATCAACTTCCCTTTGTCCCTCTAGAGGAGTGCCTGGAATTCGAATTAGTTTATTGATTGGCACAGATTCAGGTGGTTTATCTAAATTTGCCAAAGTCACAAGCATTTTGATACGGTCGTCATTATCTTCACCCATACCAATAATACCGCCGCAACAAACTTTCAGACCTGCTTTACGTACTTGATCCAGTGTATCTATGCGATCCTGAAAAGTTCTGGTTGTGATGATTTTATTATAAAACTCTTCAGATGTATCAATATTATGGTTGTAGAAATCAAGTCCTGCTTCTTTTAGCCTTAAGGCCTGATCATCTTTTAATAAGCCCAGTGTCACACAAGTTTCTAAACCAAGTTTCTTGACTTCTGAAACCATAGTGCATACCTGTTCTAAATCCTCATCCCTTGGGCCACGCCAAGCAGCTCCCATGCAAAACCTGCTAGCTCCAGCTTCTTTGGCTTTTTTAGCAGCCATCAGGACGTCATCTAAAGCCATTAATGGTTCTTTCTTAAGACCAGTTTGATAGTGCGCTGACTGTGGACAGTAAGAACAATTTTCTGGACAACTACCTGTTTTTATGCTTAAAAGTGTGCTAATCTGTACCTCGTTCGGTGTAAAGTGTTTTCGATGGATTGTTTGTGCCTCATAAATGATTTCATTAAAAGGCAAGTTAAAAATCAATTTAGCTCGTTCTAGAGTCCACTTTTTCAACATAGTTAATCCAAATATATTGACTGACGGCATAATGTACAAAGCATATGAAAAATATCTGAGCACACTACATAACAGTGCTAAATATCGCAGATTAGGACAGTTCCGTCAAGAAAGCAATACAGGGCTGCTCGATTTTTCGACTAATGATTATCTTAATTTAAGTCATCATAAAGATATTATAAAAGCAGGAGAAATTGCAGCACAAAGATATGGTATTGGCTCAACAGGATCACGTCTATTATCTGGGAACTGCAAATTATTTGAAGAATTTGAAAGCGCTATTGCAAAAGATAAAAAGACAGATTCTAGCTTGATTTTTAATTCAGGTTTCCAAGCTAATATAAGTACTTTAGCGTGCATATTAGATGATAAAATTTTAAACGAGAAACCGTTGGTATTTTTTGATAAATTAAATCATTCAAGCCTTTATCAAGCCGTTTTCTTAAGCAAAGCTGAGCTCAAACGATATCATCATAATGATATCAATCATTTAGAATTGCTTTTGAGAGAGTATCAAAATGATACCAGACTTAAATTTATTGTAACAGAAACAGTTTTTGGCATGGATGGTGATATTGCTCCTCTTGAGGAAATAGCAGCCCTCACTAAAAAGTTTAATGCGTTTTTATATCTGGACGAAGCCCACGCAACAGGAGTTTTTGGATTAAATGGCTATGGCTTAGCTACTGGGGTTGAGTTGCAAGATATACCCCACATCATTATGGGTACATTTAGTAAAGCTATCGGTGTTAGCGGAGGATATATCGCATGCAATAATATTATGCGTGATTTCATTATTAATAAAGCTACGGGTTTTATCTATTCCACAGCCGCCTCACCTGCGTTAGTCGGCGCAGCTTTTAAAGCATGGGAGCTGGTAAAATCTTTGGATAAAGAGCGCAAGACTCTGCAAAATCTAGGAAATACATTGCGTAAAATGCTAAAAGGTCATGGGTTTAATATTGGTAGGTCTCAGACTCACATTATCCCCATTATTTTAAATGAAGAAGATAAATGCCTCAAAACTCAAAAAGCGCTTTTTCAAGAGGGAATTGTTGTGTCTTGTATTAGACCACCTACGGTGCCACCCGGCACTTCCCGTTTAAGAATTGCACTTACACATAAGCATACCAATCAGGATCTAAACCGACTCGTAGAAACACTAAGTAGGGTGCTAAAATCATGACCCATTTTGTTTTTTGCCATGGATTTGGTTTTGATAGACATTTTTGGGAGCGAATTGCCACATTTTTTTCGGAAGAAAAATGCTCTTTTATCGATTTGGGCTATTTTAATAATCGAACAGAGAATCAATGTTTAGATAATGAAGCGATTATCGGTATCGGGCATTCCATAGGTTTATCAAAATTACTCTCTATGTATAGCAATTTTGACTGTCTCATAGGCTTAAATGGCTTTATAAATTTTTTGGGCTCCGATCAAGCTATATACAAAAAAAGACAAACAGAATTAAACGCTCTAAGATCAGGTTTCTTAAAAGATGCTGATACCACTTTAAGGAATTTTTATTTGCGATGTGCTATACCGGAGCTTATAGAGCGCAATAACTTCTCTGACCTTGATATTGATTTGATATTGTCTGATTTGCAGTGGCTACAAAATGAATACACACTCCCAGATGTTCCTACACTGATTTTAAGCTCTGATTATGATATTATCGTGCCACATTCAATTACCTTGGATAATTTCCGGGAGCAACCTTGGGTGAAGCTGGATAGCATCATTGATACTGGGCACGCTCTAGGCTTTAGAAAGCCAGAAGAGGTTTATGAAAAAATTATGAGTTTTTTAGATGATAGAACAGCTTAAGCAAATAAAAGTACGTTTTAATAAAGCAAGCAAATCATATGATGATGTGGCATGGGTTCAAAAAGATGCAGCTGAGTTCTTAGTAGATAAACTTTTAAAATATCAAAATTTTTTTCCTCAAACTGTTTTAGATGTAGGCACAGGCACTGGTTATATCCCTGAGCTTTTATTAGAAAAATCTCCAGAAGCGTCTTTCTATCTCAATGATATAGCGCTTGCAATGCTTGAGGTGTGCAAAGCTAAATTTGCTAAAACTCAAAATATTTATTATCTCCCAGGAGATATGCTAGAGCTAGATGCTGATCTTTATGACTGCGTAATCAGTAATTTGGCTATACAATGGTCTACCGATTTTCAATATGCAATAAATTTGCTTCATTCCAAAAGTTCTAATATTTTTGCTTTTTCAACCTTATTAGATGGAACCTTTGCAGAATGGAGCCATATAATTAATCAATACCAATCTACCCAGATTTTGAATTACCCAAAAGCAGAAGAGCTAATTAGCTTATGTAATAAACTCAAAAGAAATGATCAAGATTTTGAATACTGGTTGATGGACTGCCCTTTATCTTTCGAAAATCCTGTGAGCTTTATGCGTTATCTAAGATCCTTAGGGGCATCAGAGCCGCGGAATCTAGTACATCTATCCAATCTTAAAAAATTAATTAAGGCTGAAGCACAAAGCTTAACTGTGACTTATAAAATATTTTTTGGAATGTTTAGGAGGATAAGTTAATGAAAATTTTTATTACTGGTACTGATACAAATGTTGGAAAAACACTAATATCCAGCTGGATAGCACTACATACCGGGTTTTCTTACTTTAAGCCCATTCAAACTGGTACCAGAGATGGATCAGATTCATTTGAGGTGCAAAAACTCTCTGATACTAAAATTTATCCGGAAAGTTACGCATATAAAGAGCCATTATCGCCACATTTAGCAGCTAATCTAGAAAACGATATGATTGATATAGAAAAGATTGTATTGCCTCCGTCACGCAATTTAATCATTGAAGGTGCCGGCGGGGTTTTGGTGCCAATTAATGATACATATCTTATGGTTGATCTAATCGAAAAATTAGGAGCTCCAGTTATTCTTGTAGCACGTACTACTTTAGGCACCATAAATCATACACTTCTAAGCTTAGAAGCCCTCAGATCCCGAAACATACTAGTACTTGGGGTGATTATGAACGGTGAAAAAAGACTCCAAAATAGTAAAGCCATAGAAGCCTATGGACGTACATCTGTTCTTGCTGATTTCCCTAAAATAGAAAGTGTGAGCATGAATACGCTTAAAGGTATAGCTCCCACAGAAAGATTGAAGCAAATTCTAGAGGTTCAATAAAATGACACTACAAACGCGTGATAAAAGAATTATCTGGCATCCTTTTACACAAGAAAAGACTGCCAGAGATGTGATTAGTATAAAAAGAGCGCAGGGCTCTTACCTTTATGATGAGAATGATAAAGCGTACCTTGATTTGATTTCAAGTTGGTGGGTGAATATCCATGGGCATTCGCAACCTGCTATTGCGAAAAGTATTTATGAGCAAGCAAAAACGCTAGAGCATGTAATATTTGCCGGATTCACTCATGAACCAGCTGTGAATTTATGTGAGGGACTACAAACCATATTACCATATGATTTATGCAAATTCTTTTTCTCTGATAATGGCTCAACTGCTGTTGAAGTAGCGCTAAAGATGGCTTATCAATATTGGCATAATTTAGGATTTCATGCAAAGACAACTTTCCTAAGTTTTGATGGCGGCTATCACGGGGATACATTTGGCGCGATGTCTGTAGGTGCAAAATCTGGATTTCACAACCAATTCAAAGATCTATTCTTCAATGTTCTTTCCGTGCCCTATCCTGATACTTGGGACGATGATAAAGAGGTAGATGTAAAAGAGCAAAAAGCAATTAAGGTTCTGGAGCGTTATTTGGATGAGCACCATAACAAGATAGCAGCTATAATTTTAGAGCCTCTAATTCAAGGCGCAAGCGGCATGAGAGTCTGCAGACCGCAATTTATAAAAGCAGTTATTGACCTAGTGCGGCAACAAAATATCCTAGTGATTTTTGACGAGGTCATGACGGGCTTCGGGCGCACAGGCACATATTTTGCCCTTGATCAACTTGCCATTATTCCTGATTTCTTGTGTGTGTCAAAAGGCATAACTGGTGGCTTTTTACCTCTTGCTTTAACAGTGACAACTCATAAGATCTTTGATGCATTTTTAGGATATGATTTTAGTACCGCTTTTGCTCATGGACATTCTTATACAGCAAATCCTCTGGCATGTAGCGCAGCTGTTACTTCACTCAAGATACTTAAAACTTCTGAATGTCAAAATAGCATAAGAAATCTCAATCACGCACACACAAAAGGAATAGAGCAACTCAAATTAAAATGTCCAAGGATTGAAAAAACCAGAATTATTGGAACAATATCGGCATTTTGTCTTAAAAATTCAGAAAATTTAACCCCCTATCTCAAGCAACAATTTTTTGAGCAAGGTATGCTAATTAGACCTCTTGGTAATACAGTTTATTTGTTGCCACCATACTGCATCACAAATGAAGATTTAGAATTAGTTTACAGTAAAATTATAAATATAATTAATTCTTTATGATACCACCTCGCAGCCAAATAATTCGCCCTGTTCATGCCACAGACTCGGGATGTTTTGCATAAGATCGGCGAGTTTCATATGACGGGGTTGATAACCTAAAAGGATAGCTTCTTTAAGTTTTGGAGCAAGGAAATTAAGCCTGAGGATTAGCTGCACATATTTGGCTGTGACTTTATTCGCATCACATAAATCTTGCATAGTTTGATATTTGCCGGACTGAAGCTGGCGTTGCCATAGGTGAGCACGGACCAATGCTTTGACTAATGTGGTGTCTATGGATGCGTTCTGAGCCGCTAGTTGTGCTTTGCCTTCCGGGACTAGCACCATCTTTCTACCGCATCGTTTTTTAAGGCGCATTGGCATGAATACGGATAATTCCTCTTTGCTTAGTCTACCTTTTTTACCACCTACTTTCCTTGGTAAAAAATTCACCTCTAATTTGTATCTCTTGTACCAATTTCTGACAGTATTTGAAGCAATCTCAAATTTCATAGAAGCACTATGACAACTATTCCCTTTCTTAACATGCTCTATTACTTTTCTTCTGAAATCTTGACTATTTGATCCTGACATTTTCCTTTTACTATATCACATATAATCGCAATCTTCAACTTTATTTGCTATACTCTACTCCCAATGTTACACCTTCCCTCTCTCTTATGCAATCATACGAGATAATACACCTCCGCGGGAATGACAGTAATTGACTGCTTTTAAAATCTTCAGAACACATCTTTTTGCTTGTGTCGTTTATGGGACATACTCTTTTGAAATTTGCTTAACCTTTGATAACGTACAAATATCATAAAAACCTTATTTAAGATAAATGTTTATTTGACCGTGGTCTAGACTTTTGAAGATGCAAGTAGAACTGCTTTTCTGTAATGTTGTTCACTCGTCTGTACTAGAGCGCACTTAAGTCAGGTGCCACAAAAAGTTTTATAAACACGCTCAGCTGGACTTGGCTCACGCATATATTCACAATTTATATTCTCATGTTTAGGATTATAAGGCTCTGACAATATTTTTAAAAGGCTGTCAACTTTAGTGAAATCTTCAAATTCTACGGCCTGTTTTATTGCCTCATCTATCATATGATTACGTGCTATAATTGCAGGATTAGAAGTAAACAGCGCATTTATATGCTCTTTCATAGATTGCTTTTCTTGACCAAGATGTATCATCCATTTCCCAACCCAATTTTCCATACTAATTGAAGCATTATAAATCTCGCTATAATCAAATTGTTTATCTAATATCAAATAACTTAGATACCTAAAAGTTAGTGTATAATCTGTTTGCTCTTGATGCATTATATTAAGCAGTTCATTTACAAGCGATATAGAATCTTCGCATACTGTTGTTATTCCTATTTTTCTGCACATCATATCATAGTATTTAGTCTGATATTGCACCTTAAAATTTGCAAGTACAGCATATAAAATACTTAGCGATTTTTCTATATCTCCCCCTATAACAAGTGCAATACATTGAGCCAGTTGAGCTAAATTCCAATAGCATATTTGAGGTTGATTAGAAAAGCTATAGCGCCCTTGGTAATCAATAGCGCTAAAAACTTTATCAGGATCATACTCATCCAAAAAGGCGCAAGGACCATAATCAAGAGTTTCACCTGCTATAGATGTATTATCTGTATTCATAACGCCATGTATAAATCCTACTCGCATCCAATTAACAATTAATTCTATCTGGGCCTCCATTACCTTTTCAAATAGTGATACATATGGCGCAGAGGTCGTTTTTAACTCAGGATAATGCCTATCTATTGTATAATCTGCTAAAATTTTTAAAGATTTAATATCGCCTCTTGAAGCAAAATACTCAAATGTACCAATGCGTATATGGCTGCTTGCTATTCTCGTTAAAATTGCACCAGGCAGCAGCATGCCATTACGTAATACATTCTCACCAGTACTTACCACTGCAAGGGATCTTGTGGTTTTAACACCAAGATAATGCATTGCTTCGCTAATTATATACTCTCTTAATACTGGGCCTAAAGCTGCTCTACCATCTCCATTACGAGAGTAAGCAGTAACCCCAGAACCTTTTAATTGAACATCAAATCTTTTATTAGCTTGATCTTTAATTTCTCCTAAAAGTACAGCTCTCCCATCACCTAATTGTGGTACAAAATAACCAAATTGATGGCCAGCATAAGCTAAAGCTATAGGATCTGAATTACTCAGTATTTTATTTCCAGAAAATATTTGGGCTATTTCCGCTTCATCATGTAACTTATGTTCAAGACCAAGGCTATTTGCAAGACTTTCATTACAATATAACAGCTTTGGATTGCTAACTTCTGTAGGCTTTATTTTTTGATAAAAATTTTGCGGAAGTTTTGCATATGTATTCTGAAAATTAAAAAACATTTATGTGATCAATATTAACTTTGAGATTCAAAATACTTTAGATGCTCTTGAAAATTATCTAGTACTTTAGAAATTTTTTGTTTGACGTCTGCAGGCATATTAGCCTGCATAGCCTCATCAAAAGCATTTAGCAACATTCTGGTATTGGTACCTAAAGCCTTCATGGCTCCTTGGTCACTCATCAGACCCCTCATACCAGTATATCCTTGCATGAAGAACCCTTTAAAATCACGCGTATGCTCCGGTGGGCTCGCACCATGGGCCATTAAGATACTAGAAATTACCTTAATATTATGCTCGCACTCCTCTCTTATTTTAGAGACCTTGTCACGAATCTTTGTATTGCTTAAGCAAGATATTGCTTGAGCCAAAATAAAAGTAGCATCAATCTCATATTGAATAAGCTTTTGCAAAATATCAGTAACGTCATGAGTTTTCATAATCACCTCGATAATTTTATAAATTTATTAAATATTCAATATGCAGATAAATATTTACATAAAAATACTCTATCACGCGTTAATAAGTACTTACAAGTTAAAAGTCACAACAGTCACATTTTTGATATTTATAGGTAAGCTGTGCCTTTCATTCATCATAAGATTAATACAAGTCAATAACTTCAGTTTATCAAATCAAATTCATTCTCAGTAAGCATACTAAATTTTTCCATGCAACTAAAAAACTAAAATTGCATCATTCATTAATGTTACCACTTTCATGATGGCAATCACTAGATAAGAGTCATTTTCGTTCACTAACAAAATTGATTCAAATCTTTATGAGCATTTTATAAAGCATGAACGTAGTAATAAATATCCACGCTGTGCTTATTATAATTTATTTATTTTTTCGATAATGAAATCTAATTTTTGATTAATAAGCACTGTTTTCTCTTCATGCTTATCTGTATCTTCTGAGTTGTTTCTTTGCATAGCGTCGACGACAACTGCAATAAAAAGATTAAGAACACTAAATGTTGCTATAAGAATGTAAGTCACAAAAAATATCCATGCAAAAGGTTTCTCTTGCATGACAGTCCTCACAATATCTGGCCAACCTTCAAGTGTCATAATTTGAAATAATGTAAAAACAGATAGATGGAAATTTCCAAACCATTCTGCATAAGAATCACCATATAGTTTGCTTGCGATTAAACCAAAAACACAGATGATAATAGTCATAACTCCAGCTATTGCACATATTCCTGGAATTGCCATAACCAACCCTTCAATTACACCCCTAAGTTTAGGGAACATTGAAATCAACCGCAGTGTTCGCAACACTCGTGCAGCGCGTAATGCACTCAATGCATCTTGAGATGGGATAAGAGCAATAGCTATTACACAAAAGTCAAAAACAGACCAAGGATTTTTGAAGAAATCTATACGATATGCAACCAACCGTAAAGTAAGCTCTAAGACAAATATATGAAGGATTGTTTGATCAATCAATTTTAAAATAGCACCATATTCATTCATAACACTATGATATGTCTCCAGACCCAGAACAATTGTATTGATAATAATCAATGTTGTGACAGAGAAACTCCAGACCTTGCCTGATATTATATTTCTAAGATGTCCGGAAAATTTATCCATGTATATTACCATTATCTTTTTTTATTGTTTTTTCTTTTATAAAGGAGCAGAGAATGCCAGAGAGTAAAATGGTAAATGTAATTGCGAGTGATAACATAGGCGGAATTTTTGCAAGATTAAACGCATCTGCTATAAAAATTTTTGAGCCTATAAATATAAGTACTGCTGCTAATGCATATTTTAAGTAATAGAAACGATCAATAATTGATGCAAGAGCAAAATAAAGCGCCCTTAACCCCAATATTGCAAATATATTGCTTGTGTAAACGATATAGGGATCTTGAGTAATAGCAAAAATTGCAGGAATACTATCCACAGCAAAAATCAGATCAATAAATTCGACCATGACAAGAGATATAAAAAGCGGTGTTACAAACAACTTAGGTGTTTTAGATTGTCCTATGCTCTGATAAACGAAAAATTTTTGCTCATGTAATTTGTCTGTAATATTCAAATGATTTCTCATCCAAATTAATAAGACGTTTTGAGAGATTTCCACGGGTTTATTAGACATAAAAAACATCTTGATACCAGTCAAAATCATAAAGGCAGCAAAAATATATAATATCCATTCAAATCGGGTGATAATTTGAACGCCTAATCCAATCATGATTGCTCTTAGTACAATAACCCCTAGAATGCCCCAAAAGAGTACTCTATGTTGATATTTTAAAGGTATGGAGAGAGAAGAAAAGACTAGTGAAATGAGAAAAATATTATCAAGTGCAAGTGATTTTTCTACGAGAAAGCCAGTAATGTATTCCGCAAAGCTATCTAAACCCTTGATATACCACACCCATACACCAAAAAATAATGCCATCAGTATATAAAAAGCACTCATCCATAAGCTCTCTTTAAACCCTATCTCTCTATCTTTTTTATGAAAAACACCAAGATCAAGAATAAGCAAAGTGAGCACAACAAATATAAAAATACCCCATATCCATAAAGAGTTTTCCACAGTTACCTCAGTTATATAATCATCTACATGGTATGATCACATTTAATATAAGGCAACAACTATATATGAATCAGCGTGTTATTAATAAATATGCGTGCTTCTTTGCTGATTATTCCGATCTTTTGAATCTTTATGGTCACTATAGTTTTCCGCTTATAAAAAGATTATTTTAGCATGAATCGTATTAGCAGAACTTTAAACAACAAATTTTTAGTGGTATTAATAGGCAAGCTGATTGTGCTTTATTAGGAGTGTGCTTTTATATCAATTGTTACCATCTTTAAAAATTTCATTTTTCCTTTCCTGAAATGGACTAGAATCATAAAACAGCTCAATTTTATATATGAACCCCTCAGTAAATTCCATAAGCACTGCTGCTCTCAACTTACCAATAGGCGCATGGAGGACCATATCATAGGCGAACATGATCTGATTACCAGTTGCAAAACGCGACCTGATTTTGATGTCTTGCAATATTCCACCAAAGTTTTTTGCCGCTGCAACTATTGGCTCCTTCCCTTGCATTGCTGCAAGAGGTCCTATGAAATGCACATTATCATGCAGGTAGCTCGCCATCTTATCCAAGTCCTTTGCAAGCATCGTATTGTAATAGCTTTCAGCAAGGCCCAAATCATTAATTGTGTTCATATCTAACTCCTATTATAGTATAAGCATGCTGACAATATATTATAAGGACACTGATATTTTGATAGATAAAGAGATAGGCGTGAAAAGTTTACTCGGGTACAAGCTGAAGAAGACTCAACATGCTCTGCGCCTTCATATGGATGAAGCATTGAGGACTATTGATCTCACCACTCCACAATATGCAGTACTTGCACAACTCGAGTTAAAGCCTGGCGCGTCTAATGCAGCACTTGCAAGATCCGCTTTTATCACAGCCCAAACCATGCACGGCATTGTCTCGAATTTAGAAAAGCGAGTGCTTGTAGAGCGCAAAAGCGATGATCTTGTCTGTATATATTGCTTCTTTGCTTTCCGCCTGTATAACTAACCCTGTAGTTCCCATGTCTACACCATAAGGGTTTAACAATAACATTGGACGTTTCTCATAAGATGGAATAGCGCATATATCTATATTGATGCGTTGTGCTGGTAAATGATTATGTTCTGGCCTAGTTTCAATCTTCAC
>JAJTHY010000034.1 GCA_021298045.1 Candidatus Jidaibacter sp. | reverse complement strand
TATAGCTAAACCCTTATAAAATGGCTATGAAAAATACAACAAATCTCCACCTCTTAGTCATCCTCGCTATTGCTTGGGATCTTAAGATTCCGCAACAAGTGCGGAATGACAATTAAAGCAAAAACCGTGCCTTTTTTGTAGTTAAATTAGCTATATATACAAATTTTTTGAGCCAGCGCTTGACTGACTGTGTCAGTCAGTGGAGAATTATTGAAATTTATTCAAAGGGCAATTTGTTATATAATACATATGCATGAGAGTTTGGCTCAAAAATTACCCAAAATCCTGAGATAATTTCAGAGTTTTGACGGAGGGACTAAGGATTCTCACCTCTCAATTGAGGGATCATCTCTAAAGTATTTAGCTAACGCGTAAGCCCCAAGCCCAACAATCAAAGCACCTGCGCCCCATGCTAGTGGTGACCATTTTTCTTCTCTAGCTTCTTCAGTCTCTGTCTCTGTCTCTTTCTGCGGTAGCGCTTCTGCAAACACATTGCACAACTTTTGCAATTCGCCTCTTTGCTTTTGATAAATATAGCTATCAGGCTCGTTATTTTGTAAAATCATACACTTTAAGTAAATAGAGAATTTTTCTGTTAACACCTCTAATAAGTCTAACCTATTCTGTCCGCCAGCTTCTTTCATACTTTCAGATGCGCTTGCAAAAAGCATTTCTAAAATTTCCGCTTCCGCTTCTGTATTGGTACTGTGGTACCAACGCATAGCCCAGCAATAAGAGTCTATTAGGCGCAAGTAATTAATGGCTACATTATCTTTTCTGTCATCTAGGAAAATTTGATTGGTTAAAATAGCCGCCACCATCTCTGGCTGTCTATTTCTAATTGCTACAATCAGCGGGGAGGTAACAGGAATAATAGCGCCTGTAAACTGAGCGCCATCAGGCAGATCAATGCCGTTCACGGACTTTACTCCCGCTCTTAATTCAGAATTAAAACTGTTTTGCAGCAGTAGCTGAGGCGCTAATTCCAAAATACAATTCAAAAAATTTTTTCTTAAAGGGAAGCTGATTAAAAATGTAACCCGCTAAATTTATACGGAGTATTTCATTGCCGAATCGGAAGTCTAAAATATTAGTTACACCGTCTCCAAGCTTGGCTAATTTCTTTTTAAGCTGCTCGCAATTTGCTGGGGCATCATCTTTTTCCTTTATGAAGTCCAATACATCGCTCATTAGCGCAATATCAGCTGCTGGGTTATGATTTTGCCTCATCTCTACCTATAATGGATTTTACAGGCATTATAGGTAAAAAAGCTTAGATTTACAACAAATTATAAAAAGGATTTATTTTTTGCAAAAATTATAACTACCTGAACAACGCCTGCGATCAATCTTCACTATGGCTTTTCTCAAAGCGCTCGTGCCTTTCTTGCGCTTCTATTGAAAGGGTCGCGATTGGTCTTGCTTCCAAACGCTTAATGCCAATAGGTTCACCGGTATCTTCGCAATAGCCGTAGCTGCCATTTTCAATGCGGTCTAAAGCTTCATCAATTTTATTCATCAATTTGCGGTAACGATCTCTGGTTCTTAATTCCAAACTTGTTTCAGTTTCTACAGATGCACGATCATTAAGGTCGGGCTCATTCCAATTTTCATCTCTCAAGTGGTCTACAGTGCTTTGAGATTCGCGAGCTAGATCTTCCTTCCACTTGAGCAACTTCTCTCTAAAATACTCAACCTGTAGTGGATTCATATACTCTTCTTTATCGCTTGGTTTATAGTCCTTTGGCAATGTAACTGGTTTGTATGTCATAGCTGCATAAACTGTTTGTTGATTGGTGATCATAGCTCAAAAACAACCAAACCAGCAACGGATTTTTAAATCTTTTTTACTAAGATTTTAACTACAGAAATGATACCAGTTATAAATAGTAAAACTCCCCCAAGCCAGATAAATGAAACCATTGGCCTTATGTAAACTCTCGTGACAATATCTTGGTTTTGGTTGGTTTCACCTGTGGTTACGTAAAAGTCATACAACAAAGTGTGTAGTATTCCTGATTCTACTGTCTGTTGATTTTCTATTGGATACAACCTTGTTTCCGGCGTTATTTCACCCAAATATTTATTGTTATGCCAAGCTTCAAATTTTGCCATGCGGGACAAATAATTAGGGCCTTTATAATAATCTATGCTCAAAAGCTTTACCGCATAACTACCAAAAGTAAGACGCTGGTTAAGCTTTATTACTCTTTCTATTTCCAACTGGCTTAATGAATTTATTGTGATGGAAAGTGCAAGAAGAGCAAAGCTGAAATGAGCTAAAGCCATGCCAAAACTGCCTGCAACACTTTTTTTGTAAAGTTTATACAATAGGAAAATAGAATCTAAAATTAAATGCACAGCAAGCCAAATTATTAATGCCGCTAAAACTTGAAATTCCGGCAAAACATAAATAATGCAAAAGCTGATTAAGCCTGATATTGCAAATTTATATACTGGTGTGCCCTTAATTTGAGGGGCAAAGATACAAAGAGCTAAAAGCGCGGCAACTGTAGGGGCTAATAAAGAGTTATAATAAGGGGCGCCTACGGAAATTTTTTGTGCAAAAAGCAACTCAAGTATTACCGGATAAATGGTGCCCGTAATAACTACGATTGTAAAAAAGATTATAAGTATATTATTGAGCGCTATTAAAAATGTGGGGCTCGCAAATTGAATGTGGGGCTCGCTATGGCTTTTATTTTTGATTAAGAATGAGACCAAACCTAAGGTTAGTAGGGCTACAACTATACATAAAATCGCTACGCCTCTTGCAGGGTCTGTTGCAAATGAATGAACAGAAGTAACCGAGCCAGAGCGTACCAAAAATGTGCCAACCCCGCTCAGTGAAAAAGTTAATATAGCAAGTAATATGCCCCAGCTTTTCAGTTGGCTAGTTTTGGCTATAATTCTTAAAGTGTGCAAAAGAGCTGTGGCCGAAAGCCAAGGTATGAGAGAGGCATTTTCTACAGGGTCCCAAAACCAGTATCCACCCCATCCAAGCTCTCGATAAGCCCACCAACTGCCAAGCGTAATACCAAGCGACAAAAAACACCAGGAAAGCATTATGAATGGCAATGTTTCTTTGGCCCAATCTCTTATGTTAATTGAGGAAAAAAGAGCGGCAACTGCAGAGGAATAGGCAATTGAAAACCCTACATATCCAAAATAAAGCATTGGAGGGTGCATGGCCAGACCAATATCTTGCAACAGGGGATTCAGCCCTAAACCAGTTATAGGAGCTGGATATATTCTGGCAAATGGGTTAGAGAGCACTAAAGTGTAAATGCCAAACATTGCTATTATAAATCCTTGTACATTGAGTGTAAGGAATTTGTGCTTATTAGTTGAGGGCATCCATGCAAAAAACATATTAAAAGATACGAGAACTAATACCCACATTAGCATTGAGCCTTCGTGATTTGCCCATGCAGCTGATATTTTATAAATAAAAGGTTTGCTCATATGTGAATGGTTTGCAACAAGTGCTACAGAGAAATCGGAGACTGCAAAGCATAATATCAAAAGTAAAAAAGATGTAAGAGCGCAGATAAAGTTAAGCACTGAAATGGTTTTAAATGTGCTGATTTTCTGCGTTACTCCAAACAACACCATTTGCGAGCATGCAAGTATGGTTGAAAGTACTAACAGAAATTCTGCTATGTCGGCTGTCATATAAAAATTAACCGGTTTAAAGTAAGATAGTAATTGTTTATTTAGGCACAATAGGCTAAGTTGAAACCGCAAAAATTTCAACAGGTATTAATTATGAAACTAATAACATCTTTTATTATTGGCTCTTTATTCATTGCAAATGTTGCGCTTGCTTGCAATTCTTATGAATGTAAGAAGAAAGCTTTGCTCGCTGATAAGGAAATATCTGAAGCAACCAAGAAAGAACTAAAAGATTACTATGAAAAAGGTGACAAGCTTTACAATGAATGCAAAGATAAAAGAAGCGCTTTGAAAAATGCTTTGTCTGAAGATGCTAAAAAAGCTCTAGCTAAGCATCATAAGCGTAAGAAATCAAATGCCCAAGAAGTTAAGGCAAAAAATTAACTAATTTTAATAAAGGTATGCAGAGATGACCGTTCATCATTTTACAGATGCTAATTTTGAAAAAGAAGTAAATGAATATGAAGGCTATGTTTTAGTAGATTTTTGGGCAGAGTGGTGTGGCCCATGCCGTCAATTAGGCCCTATTATTGAAGATTATGCATCTGGCGTTATTGGCAAAATCAAAGTTGGGAAAATGAATGTGGATGAAAATCCAGAAACACCTACCATGTTTGGTGTTAGAGGCATTCCAACCCTTGTACTGCTAAAAGATGGTAAGCAAATTGGGATAAAAGTTGGTTCTTTAACCAAAGCGGCTTTAACAGAATGGGTTAATTCAGAGGTTGATTAAGCCTTGAAAACGCGTCAAATTCTTGTTGATCAGGTGCGATTATTGCTTGATTTCATCAAGAGCGAATTTGAAGTTGATGTTAAAATTGGTGCAGAGTTAGAGTTCTATGTAAAGTCAGATTCTGTAAAGCAGATTGACGAAATCTTGAATCAGATACCAAGTGCTGATTGTGCTGTGGAAAAAGAAAAAGGGTGGAATCAATATGAATGTGTTTTTAGCCATGAAAGGTCAATCTTTGATCTACTTGAGTGCATAAGTAAGACTAAATCTTTCATCAAAACAATATGCAGGCAGTACGCCTGTAAAGCTATTTTTGATGCTAAGCCATACCCAGATGATTATGGCAGCTCTTTGCATTTGCACATATCTTTGCACGATAAATCAGGGAGCAATGTATTTTCTACTGAAGCAACCAAGCAAACCGTTTTAGGCAAGGTTATTGCAGGCATATTGGATATCAGTGAGGAATCCATCTATTTAATGTGTAGATCTCCAGATGAGTATCTAAGATTTGCTCCTAAATTTTTGTCCCCGACAAACGTTAGTTGGGGAGCAAATAACAGGACTACCCTCATTAGAATACCAATGTCTCCGCTTGGCTCAAAACGTATAGAATTCAGACTTCCGTCTGCAGCGACCGAACCTGCAATGGCAGTTTATGTAGCATTGATTGGGGTAATTCATGGCTTAAGTAAAGACTTGGATTTGCCTCCACAAATATATGGCAATGCTTTCGAAGCGATATATGAGCTGCTCCCATTACCGCAAAGTTTAGAAGAAGTGAAAAATATATTTGAAAAAAAGGCTACAATCCTGCACTATAGCAGAATACTTACCCCTAAATTGATATTGGATAACTATTTATGATAAAACGTGTCGCTGTTCTTATGGGAGGCAAATCTTCGGAGCGCGAAGTATCTCTCAACTCTGGTAAATCTGTTGTGGCAGCGCTAAGGCGTTTAGGGCACGAGGTTTTCGAGGTGGACCCAAGTACTAGTCTGCCAGAGTCGCTTGTTAAGATAAAGCCGGATGTTATTTACAATTCCTTGCACGGCACTTATGGCGAGGACGGAGCCATCCCAGGTTTGCTTGAAGTATTGGGCATTCCATATACGCATTCGGGCGTTGAAGCTTCTGCCGTGGGCATGAACAAATGGCTTACCCGTATCTTGCTTGAAAATTACGGCATAAGATTTCCTGAAGGCAAAAAAGTTAAGGTTGCAGATTTATTGTCTGGCCTCGAGCCTATGAAGCGTCCTTATGTTATCAAGCCAATCAGTCAAGGTTCTACGGTCGGGGTATATATTATAAAGGATGGAGACCCTGCATTTGCCGAGCAGCAAGCCACCAATCCATGGAGCTATGGTGAAGAAGCGTTAGTTGAAGAGTATATACATGGTCAGGAAATCAGCACAGCAGTAATCCTAGATAAAGCCATTGGTTCTTTGGAGCTTAAGCCCTTGTCAGGATTTTATGATTACGAATCAAAATATACGGATGGCAAGACAGAGCATATTTATCCAGCAAATCTGCCAGAAGATGTATACAAAGAATCTTTAAAGTTTGCGGAGATCGCCCATAAAATGCTTGGATGCCGTAGTGTGAGCCGTTCAGATATGAGGTATAATCCAGAAAATGGTGGGCTGTATTTTCTGGAAATCAACACTCATCCTGGATTCACGGACCTTTCCATAGTTCCAGAATTAGCAGAAAAAAATGGTATTTCATTTGAAAAATTAGTGGGTATTATACTCGCGGATGCTAAGCTTGAGCTAAAAGCTGCTTAAGAAAATGAATTCTAGAAACACTCATCTTTATAAAAAATATCGAAAAAAAGTTAAGCGTAAGCTGCCCCCAGTGCTTGTGCAGCTATGCAAAAACATGATAGCGCTTACAGTGTTATTTATAATTGCAGTAATTATATTTCCAACCCACTTAGTAAGTTCTATTACTGATGTATATAAGCAGCAGCTGGAAAGATTTGATTTTAGAGTTGCAGCTATAAAAGTTTTGGGAAATGACCGAGTATCTGAAGAAAAAATTATATCTCTTTCGGGAATAAAAACAAACGAGCAAATACTGCATTTAGATCTTGCAGAAGCAAAGAATAAAATAGAGCAAGAACTTTGGATTGAAAGTGTTATAGTAGAGAGAGTGTTACCAGAAACCATTATCATAAGTGTTAAGGAGGAAAGCCCTCAAGCACTTTATATAGAAGGGGCTAAACGTTACTTAAT
The DNA here is from genome assembly GCA_021298045.1 of Candidatus Jidaibacter sp. Lineage (GTDB taxonomy): Bacteria > Pseudomonadota > Alphaproteobacteria > Rickettsiales > Midichloriaceae > JAJTHY01. The sequence goes on along the minus strand of JAJTHY010000034.1, from coordinate 2,706 downwards.
AAACAGGAATGGGAAAAAGCTTCAAGAAGTCTTTAAGGACCTTGATGCCCAAGATTATGTAAGAGTAACAGGCAAAGGTGCAAATTTAAATTTTGAAGTGGTGATGCAGGAGTTATACAATTTTACTAATATCCACAAGCAAATAGAGTCTTTGCACTATATTGATGGTAGACGCTGGGATGTTAAGTTAAAAAATAATATTATAATCAAATTACCAGAAACCAATATTTATGAGGCTGCGGCGCTTTTTGAAGAGAATTTTGGGAAAATTTCTAAATTATATAAGACATGTGTAGTTGATTTGAGGCTGATCCCTGATAAAATCTATTTAAAGGTGATTAATTAAAAGAAATGGTTAAGAAAATAAAAAATTCAACAGTTGCAGTTTTAGATATTGGTAGCTCAAAAGTAGTGTGTTTTATAGCTAAGATGGACCCATTTGGCCGAGTTACTGTAACCGGTATTGGCCATAACATTGCGCAGGGCATTAAGGCTGGTAGAATAACTGATATTAGGGCTGCAGAAATCTCAGTTGCTCAAGCTGTAGAGGCTGCTGAGAAAATGGCGGGAGAGACAATTAAGTCATTATATGTTGGCATCTCTTCCAATAATCTTATCTCGCAATGCGTTGCATCAGAACTTTTGGTAACGGGCCATGAGATTAGCGACAAGGATATAAACCGGTTAGTATTTCAAGTCCTGGACAAATTTAATGATCAGGATCTAGATGTAATTCATAGCTTTGCCTATGACTATGTTCTCGATGGTAACCGTGGTATTGATAATCCACTTGGAATGTATGGTAATAGCTTGGCTGCAGATTTTCACATATTATCATCCCCTACAAATTATTTACTTAATATCAACAACTGCGTGGCTAGATGTCAGCTTGAAGTTGAGAATTTTGTTTCTTCTTCTTATGCTACTGGTCTTTCATGCCTTACTCAGGATGAGATGGATTTGGGTGTAACAATAATAGAATTTGGTGGTGGCTGTACATCAATTTCAATTTTCAATAAAGGGCATATATTATACAGCGATGCCTTGCCTATTGGTGGTATGCACGTAACTAATGATATTGCTCGTGGTTTTGGCACAGATTTCTTCAATGCCGAACGCATTAAAAATTTATATGGCACAGTTATACTAACATCAGCAGATTATGATGAAGGCATTGAAGTCCCTATCTCATCTAACAAGCACGATACTGAAATGAATGTGGTAAAGCGCTCTGAGCTTGTTGAAATAATAAGAGCCCGGATTGAGGAGATATTAGATATTTCTCTTAAAAAATTACAAGCTAGTGGCATGGATAAATATGGTGGCAATAAACTGGTGATCACTGGTGGTGCAAGTCAACTTTCTGGGCTTAAGGAAGTTGCAGGACATATCTTTTCCAAGAATGTTCGCATTGGTTACCCGTTAGAATTAACTGGGCTTGCAGAAAGCACTAGTGGTATAGCTTTTTCATCCCCAATTGGCATGTTGCTGCATATTGCAAAAACCAATAGTCGTGGAAATGGGGCGCAAGCTGCTGCAAATGATCAAGGAATTATTAGTGGGGTGATGCAATGGTTCAAAGAGAATTTTGGGTAAGAATGGGTTTGGAGATATAGCGACAACGCCAATTTTTCAAGTTAACGGAGTGTATGCTATGCACATAGAAGGACAAGCTATTGTATTAAAGAATACTAAGTTTCAGGAAAGCGCTTCTATAGTTGAATGCTTTACAAGAGAGCATGGAGTTTTAAAAGGATTTATAAGGTCTGGTAAGGTTTCTCAATCAATTAATGATGGAGCCCTGGTGCACATTGATTTAAAGGCAAGATTGGAAACTCATCTTGGTACTTTAAAAATTGAAATGATAAAAAACCATTTGGCGCATATTGGGTTTGACCGGCTCAAATTAAAGCTACTCAAATGCATTTTAAATATGAGTGTAAAGTTGCTGCGTGAGCGTGATCCGCATGCAAATCTTTATGATAACATGATAAGTTTTTTAGATAAGCTATGTAATGAAGTTTCTGTTATTGAAATTTTGAAAGCTTATGCTCTTCTTGAGGTTAAATTTATGGAAGAAGCTGGATATGGTTTAGATTTGAGTAAATGTGTTGTTACAAATGTAACGAAAGATTTATTCTATATCTCGCCAAAGTCTGGATGCGCTGTTTCACGTGAAACAGGTAAGCCCTACGATAATAAGCTCTTTAAGATGCCGCAATTTTATTTAAAGGGTAGAGAGTCACTTATTCATGAGTCGGATTATGAGGCTGTGATTGAAGCATTAAAGCTCAACGAATTCTTTTTATGGAAACGTGTATTTGAGCCAAATAATCTTAAAATGCCTGAAGGTAGAGGTGACCTTGTTAACTTAGCATTAAAAAGTTATGAAGAGACCGAAACGTTCAGGAAGGCCAGCTGCTAGGCAGCCTTCTTTTACCCAGTTGTTCAAATGAGTATAGTCCAGTTCAATAATAGTTTTAGAATCTTCTTCTTTCTGTAGCTGTATTTGTTTATCAAAATTATTATAGCTAATTCAACTACAAAAAAGGCACGGTTTTTGCTTTAATTGTCATTCCGCACTTGTTGCGGAATCTTAAGATCCCAAGCAATAGCGTTGATTACTAAGAGGTGCAGGGCGACCTAATAAAAATTAAGAAGTAACGGCTTTACAAAACGAACTAGGAAAAAAGCTTCAATTAATAG
>JAJTHY010000162.1 GCA_021298045.1 Candidatus Jidaibacter sp. | reverse complement strand
TGGATCCCCGCCTACGCGAGGATGACAAAAAGGGTAGTGGTCCTGCAATGACACTCATTATGCTAATTAACCATTTTTTGACGACGCCTTATTCATAATTCAGATACGATATGAAAATTTTTAATGCGGTCGCCCTGTTTTATCTAAGTCTTTTTATATTATTTCCTCTAGATTTACCAATCACCATTTGCTATGCTGACAATCAATATCAAGAGTATGGAATCTTATGGAAAAGCTTGTAAAATTAAAAGATTATTTAATGGAATCAAAGCTAAAGTCTGAAATAATTAACGCTGATATACACTTTGATGAGCTAACTATAATAGTGAAACCTCAGGAGATTACTTCAGCTCTAAAGTTTTTACATGGGGATAAGAAGTATAAGTTTGATCAGCTTATAAGCATTTGCGGAGCAGATTACCCTTCAAGACTCAAGCGGTTTGAGGTTATATACCACATGCTAAGTGTTCGCCAAAATCTTAGAATCAGGATAAAAATAGCGGTGGATGAATCAGAATTTGTGCCATCAGCAACAGGTATTTTCCCATGTGCTAACTGGTATGAACGAGAGGTGTGGGATATGTATGGAGTTAAATTCTCTCATCACCCAGATATGCGCAGAATACTTACAGATTATGGCTTTGAAGGGCACCCACTGCGTAAGGACTTTCCACTTACTGGCAATGTTGAGGTTCGTTATAATCTTGAAAGCAAAAAAGTTGAGTATGAGCCAGTTAGCCTGACACAAGAATTTAGGAATTTTGATTTTTTGACGCCATGGGAGGGTACAGATTACGTATTACCTGGTGATGAAAAAGCAACTAAAGATAATAAGTAATAGCATGAACATTTACCATAGATTTTTATGGTTATGGAAGGGTTTAATAAACCATAAATACTCAAGACTTGCTAGGTTAGATAGGCCAGTTGGCATATATCTGGCTTTGTTGCCAGCTCTGTGGGCTGTTGCGCTTTCTGCTAAATCTTGGATAATTTTGTTATGGTACTCTTTGGTAATGGTAATAGGTGCGGTTGCAGCAAGAAGTGCTGGTTGCATAATAAACGATTTGTGGGATCAAAAAATAGATGCCGAAGTCGAGCGCACAAAGCTTAGGCCGCTAGCCTCTGGAGAGGTAACCCGCCAGGAAGCTTTTAAGCTACTTGCTATATGTGGTGGTGTTGCACTTGGAATATTATCTTGTTTGTCATGGTTTGCGATTGCGGTTGGTTTATGTGCGATTCCAATGATCGCTATTTACCCGCTGCTTAAGCGCACAACTTTTTATCCTCAAGTGCTGCTTGGTTTTGTTTTTAATATAGGGGTTCTGGTGGCATGGTATTCAGTGTCACCTCATTTTTCTTACCAGGCGGTTATGCTTTATATTGCTAGCGTGCTTTGGACAATTGGCTATGACACTATCTATGGTCATCAAGACCGTGTGGATGATCTGGCCTATGGCGTTAAGTCTCTATCAATAAAGATGGGGGATAAAACTGCTGATGGTGTGTGGTCTTTATACCAAATGATGATGCTTTTAATTGTTATAAGTGCTATGGGTGCAGGTGTTGGTTTATTGTTTTATCCATTTGCGGCTATTGCCACTTATTATCTATATTGGCAAACAGTAACTTTAGATATAAACAACCCTCAAGATTGCGCAGATAAATTCCGTTCTAATATACATGTTGGATTGTTGCTGTGGATAGGTATGCTTTTGGGTAAAGTTTTATAGGATTAATGATTATAGATATGAAAATAATTTTTATGGGCACGCCACAGTTTGCTGTGCCTAGCTTGCAGAAGTTAATTGAGTGTAAAGAGCATGAAGTTATAGCAATCTACACAATGCCTCCAAGGCCTGCTGGTCGTGGGCAGAAGGAAGCTATTTCACCCATCCATGCTTTGGCACTTAAATATAACATTTCCGTATATACGCCGCGAAATTTTAAAGATGATGTAGATTATGAAGCTTTTGTTAGTTTAAAAGCGGACATAGCAATTGTAGCCGCTTATGGAGTTATCCTGCCAGAGCGTATTTTAAATGCAACTAAGTATGGCTGCATTAATATTCATCCATCAAAATTGCCAAGATGGAGGGGTGCAGCACCAATACAGCATACAATTCTTGCGGGAGATAAAGAAACTTCGGTATGCATTATGCAGATGGATAAAGGTATGGACACCGGAGATATTTTGCTTGAAAGAAATGTGGAAGTGCCTTCTCATATGACTTCAACCTTATTACACGACAAATGTTCGCAAATTGGCTCAGAAATGCTTTTAGAAGCTTTGCAAGCTCTTCAAGACGGAACTTTAGTGCGCAAGAAACAATCTGAAGATGGTATGACACATGCGCATAAGCTTTCAAGAAGTGATGAAAAAATAAACTTTAATCAAGAAGCCCGTCTTGTTGGCGCGCAAATAAGAGCATTTTCGCCAAGGCCAGGAGCTTATTTTAACTATAAAGGTGAAACTATAAAAATCATCGAATGCGAAGTGGATCAGACTATTAATGCTCAAGATGAGCCTGGCACAGTGCTTGATGATGACCTGCGTATAGTCTGTGCCTCTGGAGTTATCAGACCTACATTGCTTCAAAGAGAGGGTAGGAAAATGCTCTATACAGATGCGTTTTTGCGGGGTTTTAAAATCGGCAAAGGGGATGTGTTATCATAATCTTGAAGTGTTTCAAGATATAGACTATACTGTATCAAATTTCAAAATAATAAGTTTATGTCAATTTCAATAGGCGAGCATTTGTTAACCGCGCCGGTAATATTGGCGCCAATGTCTGGGGTGACGGATAAGCCATTCCGTAAAATGACCCGTAAATTTGGCGCCCCTTTACTTGTAACGGAGATGGTGGCGAGCAGATCTATGATAATCCAAACTAGGCAGTCTATGCAAAAGTGCGCGTTTGACCATGAGGGCGGGCTAACTAGCGTTCAGCTTGCTGGATGTGATGCAGAAAGCATGGCAGAGGCCGCAAAGTTAAATGAAGACTTAGGTGCTAAGATGATAGATATCAATTTTGGCTGCCCTGCAAAGAAGATAGTGAATAGTTACTCTGGTTCACATTTAATGCGAGATGAGCCAACAGCAACCCAAATTTTAGAGGCAACTGTAAAAGCGGTTAAAATCCCCGTTACCCTTAAAATGAGGATGGGATGGGATGACTCCAGTCTCAATGCCCCTAAGCTTGCAAAGATTGCCGAAAATGCTGGTATTAAAATGATAACTATCCATGGCCGCACCAGATGCCAGTTTTATAGCGGTAGTGCTGATTGGAATTTTGTGCGCAAAGTAAAAGAAGCAGTTAAGATTCCAGTGGTAGTAAATGGTGATATTAAAGGTATAGATGATGCTCTTAAAGCCCTTAAGGAATCTGGTGCTGATGGGGTAATGATAGGACGAGGCGCCTATGGAAAGCCCTGGATAATAAACCAAGTTGCTCATTATTTAACTACAGGTGAGAGCCTTGCTGATCCTACGCATGCAGAGAAGTTGGATGTATTGCTTGAGCATTTTGAAGATATGTTGGAGTACTATGGTAAAACTACCGGTGTTATGATGGCTCGTAAGCATTTGGGCTGGTACAGTGCAGGGCTTAAAAACTCTGGGGAATTCCGTGCCAAGGTAAATCGACTCACCGATCCGCAGGAGATAGTAGGGGCTATAAAAAGCTTTTGGGAAGTTGTATAGCTAAACCCTTATAAAATGGCTATGAAAAATACAACAAATCTCCACCTCTTAGTCATCCTCGTTATTGCTTGGGATCTTAAGATTCCGCAACAAGTGCGAAATGACAATTAAAGCAAAAACCGCGCCTTTTTTGTAGTTTAATTAGCTATATCTCAATAATAAACAAGCTAGCATAGCTTCTTAACCACAAAGAAAGCGCACAATGCCTCTCAGCACTAGATCACTAGCTAGCACATCAAATACATCTTCTGTTTTATATAGTTTAGAAAAACCACCTGTACCTATTACAATAGGTCTAATTGACGATTCATTGGAGAAAGACTCTTGGCTAATATTTTTAATCAAATACTTAAGCGCTCCTAATTGTCCAAAAAATACACCAGATTGCATGGCTTGGGTAGTGCTGGTGCCTAAATAGTTCTTGGGCTTTTCTATATTAGTTATGAATAATTTTTCCGCGGATTCAGCTAGTGATTTAACTTGGGTTAGCAAGCCAGGAATAATAATTCCTCCCAAAAATTCGCGGGCCTTGGTGATGGCTACTATGGTGGTTGCGGTTCCCATATCCACAATTATCAAATTCCTATTTGGATGATCATGCAGGGCGCAAAATGCTGAAGCTAGTAGATCTGCACCAATCTCATTTGGGGTTTCAAACTTATCTAAGTTAATTCCCATTTTTGAAGAAGCTTTTACGAAGATTGGGGTTTTGGAAAAATATTTTAAACAAGCATTTTTTATGTGATGATCAAGCGATGAGACTACAGAAGATACACCTATTTTAGTAATTTTTTTGAATTCGGTAATGCCATGCTCTTTTAGAATATTTCTTATAAATAGACCGAGTTGGTCGGAGCTCCATGGTTGCTTAGTATTAAGCCTGAAGTCCATAATTAACTTTTTGTCTTCAAAAACTCCGCCATGAATTTGCGTGTTGCCAACGTCTAAGCATAAATACATTTTAATACTAAATCTAAAAAAGAAGTTAACATATGCGGATATCTTATTATAAAATCACTTGATAAAAAAGCTATTAATATTGACATATTGACACCTTTTTTCACTGCGCATTTTCTAATAATCTAAGCACATCTGCTAACTTATTTTTTAGATTTAGTATTACTAATCTAATAATTTATATGTAATAGCAATAAATAGCATTAATAAAACCCCGGGTAAAATTAAATTAATGTTTGCAGAAAATGTCATTGCAAGAGGTGTTAAGCCTCCAAAAATAGCAATGCCAGATGCATTCACAAGCAAAGCCCCTCTACAGCGTTTTTCGTGTGAGAAGGATTTAATTACATAAACACCGCTTAATGTTGCAAATACGCCAAGTAACCCGCCCATACAAAATATCGTAATTGATGCAATTAGCGGATCCTTGAGCAGCAATAATAAATATAGCAATGGAAATACTATAGAGGTTATTAATATAGTTTTTTTGAACTCCTCAATATTTTTAAAATAAATACCGCTAAGCACAGCAAATATGCACGTGCTGAATAACCCTAGTTTTATTGTATAGTATGCGAAGTTTAAGTCATATCCTAAATGCGAGAATTGAAAGCTTACAATAAAACCATGCATGAAATAAGATAGAACTCCAAGTAATGCACTGACCATAAATGTTTTCAGAGAAACTTTTGGGTCTTCAATTATCACCTTAAAAACTGATGACATGGTAACGGTATTCTTTTGTGTAGTAGGCATCTCTTTAGACTTATATAAGACGATTCTGAAAAGCAAAATTAAAATTGTGCTTATCCCACCAATCAAAAATGGTAGCCGCCATAAATTTGGGTTAGAGCTTGCACTTATATATCCACCAAAGTACATGGAAAGCAATACCCCAATTGCTCCAAAGGATGAAATAATTCCAGATGCGAGCAAATTATTTTTTGATCCTAAGCTATCGAATGCATAAATTTTGGAAGAGAGAATCTCCCCAGAGGCACTAAAGCTTTGCAGCATCCGAAGTGAAATTAAAAGTATGGGTGCAAGTGCTCCAACTTCCTCATAGGTTGGAAGAGTTGAGATGATAAGAGATGGAAGCGACATAAGCAATAAGGAGAACTTAAATATGCGGCTACTGCCAAATTTATCGCCAATATATCCCCAAAAAATAGAACCAAGGGGAGCGATCATAAATGATGCAGCAAATGCAGCGTAACCAATTATAATGCTTGTTTCATAGGTGTTATGTGGGAAAAAATTTACAACCAATATTGGCATTAAAACTGCAAACAATGTGAAATTATAAAGTTCTGAAAGATTTCCTAACCCGGTGATGCTTAATATTTTTATTGCATTTAAACTTTGTTTAGTCATGATGCATGACCTCCAATAGTACCCCACACAATAGTACCCCACACTTATTATAAAGAAGTAGCGTAAGCGACTGAGTTTGAATAGAATAGCGGGTGAAAAACCAAATGCTATAGGCTATGCAGACTCAATCACTCAAGAACATAGTATGCATTTTTAGTCGGAGTATCATAAGTGTGGGGTACTATAACTTTTCTCATATGGAACAATTTGTCTAGTGATTGCATACTCGGTTATATCTACTTCCGAGTCCCTCAATATTTTTACGAACGAGTCTTTATAGCATTTGATGAATCTTTCTTTATCTGATTTAATACGTTCTGTTATTTTCGCGGCTTTAGAGTTATGATCAGTTATTGCCTTTTCCTCTTTTTTTGTAATTTCATCACATAAAGAATTCTCCTTCCAATCAAAATAAGAGGTGTACAAATATGAGCAAGCAAGCATAAGGGCAGGTATGCCAAATACCAACCTATAATCCTCTATAGGCTCAATCCTGTAAGCCGTTTTTACTAAAGTAAACAATGTAACTAAAATGGCATATTTATTCTTATAGCTATGGTTTATTGAGTAAATCCATTTAAGTGCGGTTGAAATTCCGGTATTGTTGGCTATAAGTATTGCGGCGCTTGCTATATACATAGGTTCAGGCTTTTTTCGTATAATGCAAAAAGCAGTTAACATTACTAATAAAGGCACAAATTCGCATAGCATTTTTGCAGTATATGTCTTGTATTTGTGTTCTTTTGATATAGCCACTTTTTTTTCTTCAAACTTCTTTTGGGTAGCCGTAAATTTTTCATTAAGTTTTTTCAGTTTATCACAAAGTGTATTTTGATATTTAGCTTCAATTGATATTGAGTCATCCCTAGTGGTGAAATCTTTATACGTCCTACTAAATTCCCCCAAGCCCTTTAAGTAATAATACTTTTCGCGATATCTCGTATCTGAAAGGATTTGTTCCGGAATATAATGCAATGAATGCATAAGAAATTTTTGCATCTCTTCCCAGTTCAATGCACCAGAGGAAAGTATTGCTGAAATATAATTTTCTATATATAAGGCTAGCGCATCCATTTTGACAGTGTTTGTCTTCCGATCGCGCCCAATAGTCATTAACAAAAAATTACCTATATATTCAGCCAAAATTTGCTCTTTGTTTGCGCCAGAGAAATTAAGTTTATGCTCTAGGAAGGATTTAAAATCCTCGCAGCCAGAATCTACTGAAACTCTAAGAGGGTTAATGAAGTCTTTGATAATATCGTCATATAAATTGCTAACAGTTAATTTTAGGAGCTGCATGCCGATTGTATCTGCGTCTTCCTGATCATTTATAAATTGGTCAATACCAGATAGTTTTTTACTTTCTTTAAGTAATGTGAGCTCTGACATATTCTTGTCAGCAAGTTCTGTAAGTGCAGAACCAATATTTTTAATTAACTGCAGATCTTCCATATAAGGAAGTGTGTAAACTAAGAATCCTATATCGATCTTGCTCCCAAACATAATCGCCTCTAATTAAATAGCTACAAAACACTAAACCTAATGTAGCACACTAAACCCAAGATAGCACGATATTGTTATAAAAATATTAAGTGCCCGTATCTTTTAACTCAATGCCTGTAAAAGAAAAAACTTGAACATTTTGAATTATTGAGCATAATTGGCATACTTAATTGTTTATAATGGTTTCAGATAAAATGACACGCGCTTGTTCTGTTGACGGTAAAAAAGGCATTATGGTTGGGAATAAGGTATCTCACTCTAATAGAAAAACTAGAAGAAGATTCTTGCCTAATTTGCAAATTGTATCGTTCTTCAGCGAAATCTTGAAAAAATCTATTCGCCTAAGGTTAACACCTAGCAGCGTGCGTACCATTGAACATAATGATGGCATAGATAACTTTCTACTTACCACCCCTGCATCTAAACTAGCTGACGAAGCTAAAAAGTTGAAGGCAAAAGTGGTTAAGGTTAAGAAAGCCGCTTCTGCGTAATTGCAATGGGCGGTTCTGTAGCTTTACAAAATAACAAAAAAGGCTGCTTTTCTATTAATCTGGGACTTTCTGTTTTAGCATGTTCCTTAGTTGGGTACTTAGCATATACACTGAGCAGTTCAACTAGTCCAAACATCATTTTCAGTAATAGTCCTAATAGTTTTAATGACATATCATTAAGTGGTGACTCGTATCTTGTATCTACGGGCCCTGCGCCATTCTCCTCATTTTTAGCAATCGCTGCTGCGTGTGCAACCACTGCTTTGGGCGCATTCTGCTTTTTTAAACTTGGTAACGGTGCATCCCTTGATAGCTCACAAGATGTTGGCGAAGGTGAACCAAACGAACAACAGATGTCCCCTTCAGGAAGCAAAGGATTTATGGCCTCCATATGCACTGCTGGCTTCGGATACTTTGCCGGCTCTGGTTCTTCTTACAATATCTTTCCACTTGCAGCTGGTGCTATATCTTGCGGAATTGTAGGCGCCATGCTCAATGGCTTGTTTACTGGCAAGTACAACTTTTTTTATGGCAATTATGTGACACCAAGTATTGATTGCGGCACTGCAAGCCATGTGGTTAACATATATTTTTCGTGTAACAGCGTAGAAAGCCTCATCATATCTGTTTGCAAAAAAGTTGCTGTAATAACTCTTGGTTGTAACTACGTTAATAACATATATTCCCAACCTAAGTAAGGTGCCCGCAATTAATATTAGAGATGTTTAAAGCGCTTCTTTTCTTGAGGCTGAGCTTCATTTTTTATTTTGTATAAGATAATTTTTTGAAATTATAGAAAAAATTCCTTTATCTTAAATGAAAAAGATATATGTTACGCTCCAAAGAATTTTAAAGGATGGCTATGAAAAGAGATCGGGAAGATAATGGTGGCAGTGACAATCAATTAAAACCTAAGCAGAGTACTTTCCAATTTCAAGAGATTACGATCACTGTTGATGGCAAAGATGAAGTAAAGCAATCCATTGCATCTATTCAACCATTAGATGACATTTTTATTTCCAAGATTAAGGTGGTTAACTTTAATGGAATAGGTGGTCTTAATTTTGGTTTTAATAATAGCAATATATTTTCAAATCTCTCAATTTTTAAGCTGATAGGATCGTCTTTGGATAAAGGGAGTTTTATAGCTTTATTTAAGCAACTATGTTGCATAAAGTATTTGGATGAAGTGAGTATAATGTATTGTGAACAAAATAATAATAGATACTTTAAAGTGGTTGAAGATGGATTTGACCATCATAGTATGGAGCATTTAGCTAATTTATTTATATTAAAACCAAATTTAAAAAGTTTTGAATTCACTAATAACAATGTTATTAAAGGAGCATTAGATGCTTTTTTCATACCTATTAGAAATTCTGATAAGGTTTACTCAATTGAAAGATTAAATGTTTCTTATATAACGCGAGATGAAATTAGCCATACAAACTTATTCCCTGTTCTAATTAAATGCCAGCAACTTAAGTATTTAAATCTAAGTTTTGCATCAAAGATTCCTTACCTAGATACAGATTTAGTTTTTTTCAGCCATATCATTAATCAACTAAAGCATTTAGAAGATTTAACCATTGTTAATGTTATTGATTTTCCTAATTGGGAAGCAAAAGAAAACTGGGTTGATGCTATACAAAGTTCAAATCCCAATCTCAATCTCTTTCTCCCTAGCATGACGCTGTTCCATTGATTCTTTGCCGCATTAGCGAACAAAAAACACTACTGAGGAAATTAAGATTACCCAAACAAGGGTGAGGGGGAGGAATATTTTCCAACCAAGGCGCATTAGCTGGTCATAACGATATCTAGGAAATGCAGCTCTCACCCAAATGAATAAAAAGAGGATAAAGCACACTTTAAGTGCAAACCAGATAAAGCCAGGGATAAACGTTAAGAATTCTAAATTAAAAGGTGGTAGCCACCCGCCCAAAAATAGTATTACAGCTATTGAACTCATCAAAATCATATTGGCATATTCTCCTAGGAAGAATAGCGCAAATGGCATAGATGAATATTCAACGTTATACCCTGCAACAAGTTCTGCTTCTGCCTCTGGTAGGTCAAAGGGGTGTCTATTAGTTTCTGCTAAAATTGAGATGAAAAACACCACAAACATAGGTAAGAGAAGTAGCTCCATGTAAAGGGGCATGTGCTTGTGAGATTCAACAATAGCGTTTAAATTTAAAGTTTGGGTATAAAGAAGCACGCATATAATGGTGAAGCCTATAGCTACTTCGTAAGAAACCATCTGAGCTGCAGAGCGAATAGCCCCTAAGAATGCATATTTAGAATTACTTGCCCATCCTGCTATAATAACGCCGTACACACCTAATGATGAAACGGCTAGAAGGTACAAAACTCCAACATTAATATCTGCAATTACAAAATTTTCCGTAACCGGAATTACAGCCCAGCCGAGCATTGCAAGAGAGAATGTAAGTGCGGGAGCTAGTAGAAATAGAATTTTATCTGCCCCACTTGGTATGATGGGCTCTTTAAAAATTAACTTTACAGCGTCTGCTATCGGCTGCAATAATCCAAATGGTCCCACAACGTTAGGGCCTTTCCTAAGTTGCATAGCGCCGATCACCTTGCGTTCAGCATATGTTAAATATGCTACACTTAAAATGAGTGGTATAACCAACATTAAGATTTTTGCAACAATAGCTATCGCTAATTCCATAAGTAAGTATCTAGAAAAAATATCCTAGCTATTTATCTACAACATAATTGATACTTAGGCAATTCTTTAGTTTTGGTTTGTATAGCTAAATCTATATAAAAAGAGCATAAAAAATTGCATAAAAAGTCATCCTGAGGTGGCTTGTCCACCTTGGGGATCCAGGCATATAGCTAATTAAACTACAAAAAAGGCACGGTTTTTGCTTTAATTGTCATTCCGCACGCAGTTCAGGAATCTTAAGATCCCAAGCAATAGCGAGGATGACTAAGAGGTGGAGATTTGTTGTATTTTTCATAGCCATTTTATAAGGGTTTAGCTAT
>JAJTHY010000157.1 GCA_021298045.1 Candidatus Jidaibacter sp. | reverse complement strand
TATTTGGCCCTCTTAGACACACTTTTTAACACGGTCTCTCATCCGATATCCAAGATCGCAGAACTCCTTCCGTGGAACATTAAACTAGATTAACCCACTGCACTAGACCTCCTTTACTGTACGCTTACTTTTTTATAACTGAAAGCGATATAGCGGCGTACTTTAGAAAAAACGGGCTGTTTTGTGGGTGGGAAAGTCAGGATAAAGTCATGGAGAAGCACCGCGCAGACTGGGCTTTTGCGGGGCAACCGTCACCGAGTGTAGAACGGTTGTCTTTCAGTTAATGGCGGAGATCAGTTTACCCAAACCTAACCAACTCCAAACTGGGGTGGTATAGTCATGTTTTTAATCTCTGAAGCGATTCTAGATGCGTACCTAGAGAGTGTCAAATGAACCATTTTGAATTCTCTGTAAAAGATTAACGTGTCCATAAAATCTCTATTTTCGTGATTTGAAGTACATGCAATATGCCCTTAAAGTTACGAGATATGTAACCTTACGGACGTGACAAATCATTCCGTTACTTTTTATCGGCATGTTATACTTGACTTATACGCCATTTATCAGCATAATAAATAATGCAAGAGAAACCGATATTGAGCTTACATCATGCCGACAAACTTTAAACCCATTTATAGTATCACCCCAGGCATTGCAAAAAGCCTGATGAGAATTGAGGCTGCGAAGGAAAAGGTTGCGTTACTGCCTGTTAATCCTACAGTGCTTGCCTCTTTACGTGAAACTGCAAAGCTATATACTACGCATTATTCTACGATGATAGAAGGCAATCAGCTTAAACCTGAGGAGATCAAAGAGGTCATTCAACTTCAAGGACATTTCCCCGGTAGAGAACGAGATGAGCATGAAGTAAAAGGCTATTATGCTGCACTCGCTCAATTAGAACAATACGCCTCACAGAATCATCCTGTTACCGAAAAAGTCATTCAAACTTTGCATGCTTTGGTGATGAGCGATGGAAGAGCACGTATTAAACCAACGCCTTACCGAGATGGACAAAATGTTATCAAGGACAGCGGCACAGGAACAATCGTCTATATGCCGCCGGAAGCTAAGGATGTTCAGGGTCTTATGCGCAATTTAGTATCATGGATTAAAGAAAATGAAGAGATACCATGCCCCATTGTCGCTGGCATTGCTCATTATCAGTTTGCCACAATTCACCCATATTACGATGGTAATGGACGAACAAGCAGGTTACTGACGACGCTAATCTTGCACCTTGGTGGCTATGATTTAAAAGGACTGTATTCTCTTGAAGAATATTATGCTAAAAACTTACTCGGCTATTATCGTGCTATCAGTATCGGCCCATCTCACAATTATTACTTTGGAAGGGCGGAAAGCGATATAACTCCCTGGGTGGAATATTTTACTGAAGGGATGGCTTTTGCTTTTGAAAAAGTTGTAGCGCAGATGATGCAAAGCTTCGAGAAAGGCGAAAAAGATCATTCGCAGCTGCTCCGTACATTAGACCCAAAGCAACGCAAAGCCTTGGAATTATTTAAAGCATATGATGTTGTGACGGCTAAACAAATAGGTGATCTATTTGGATTTCAACCTAGAACGAATGCTGCGCTTTGCAAAAAGTGGGTTGAAAGCGGTTTTTTAGAAATAGTAGATGCTTCTAACAAAGCCAGAAAATATAAGTTGGCAGCGCCTTACGATGTTATTGTGAAGGAGAGTCTATGAGTAATCTTGAAATTTTCAAAACCATTTCTATTGGTGGAATAACAAAGGATCAACTGATTAAACAACTGATTGAAGCTGGCATTCAGTTTAATGAGTACGCAAAAGTAATATTTGATCATCCAAATTTTTCTCCGACTGCTCGCACTGAAAAAGTAAGCCTTGTCAAATTAACATTATCTGATCTGAGTATGGATAATCCATGCTCTTTTCAAGAGCTTGTAAATCGAGCTTCAAACCTTGGATTAAGGCTCTGTCCGTTATACTGCGCTGCATTTTTGAGATTGGAGTATTTGGAGCAACCAGATGGTCCATATCTCACAGTGGCGTCAGATAGACCTGAGAGTGATGAAAATTATCCGAATGGCTTTTATATTAGAAATTTTAATAAAACACTTTGGTTAAGAGGTTATCGCGCCACAGATTTTTGTGAATGGCCAATAGATAACGAATTCCTGTTTCTAAAAAGTGATGAAATGAAAATCAAATCAAATTATGGGTAGCTATATGTTCTCATCCAACATTATCAGCATTTATGGAGAAAAAGGCCAAGCTTGGATTGCAGGGTTACCTCGGCTTGTTGCGGCAATATCTTCAAAGCTCGATTTACGTGATTTAATTGAGGTCACTAATCTTACTTACAACTATGTATTATCTGGATTTCAAGGCGATAGTCCTATCATTTTAAAATTGGGACTTGATCATGAGGCACTAACTCGAGAAACTTTTGCGCTCAAGTGCTTTGCAGGATATGGTGTAGTGAATGTGCTTGCTGAAGATAAGGGCATGTTGCTTCTGGAAAGAGCAGTGCCTGGTACATCGCTTAAAAGCTATTTTCCCGATCAAGAACATGAATCTATCGAAATTGCCTGCATAGTTATGAAAAAGCTGCATCAAGCGAGTATACCGGAGCATCACAGTCTTCCCCATATCCAAGATTGGCTTACGGCTTTGGATAGGGACTGGCCCATTCCTGATGCGTACCTTAAAAAAGCGAGAAAGCTTCGAGATCAGCTGTTAAAAACGACTGGTCCAGATGTTTTGCTTCATGGTGATCTCCACCATGATAATATTTTGCAAAATGGTTATGACTGGATGGTGATCGATCCCAAAGGTGTGATTGGTTCTCCTATGAATGAGATATGGGCATTTGTTATCGATATTGAGCGGGATATTCCATTTATAGCACAATATTTTAACTTCAGAACTCAGGATGTATTCAACTGGTATTTTGTGCATGTAATATTAGCTGCATGCTGGAATTTAGAAGACAATATTGATGCAAGTTTATTTCTTAGACTTGCCGCAAAAGCATATAAATACGTTTCTTAGTTATACTGCCATATATAGAAATTTAAGTAAGTTGCGAATAGAATCCATGAAAGATAAGGAATCATAAGCAGCGAAATCGCTTTCATTTTTCGGTAAGCTAGGCAAATGAGCGCAAAGACCAGAATATCCATGGTGCCCAGAACCACTAGGGAAAGTCCGGTAAAATGGAAGCCGAAAAACAATGGCGTCCAGCTCCAGTTTAAGATGAGCTGGGTCACGTATAAGGTTTTGATAATACTGAGTCTGGGAAATGATGACTCTCGCCAAATGACCCAGCCACAAGCGCCAATAATGCCGTATAAAATAGTCCAAGCCACCGGGAATACATAATTTGGCGGTGTCAGGTTTGAGCGATTTAAGGTGGTATACCAAGTACTAATCTCCGGCTTGGTTAAAGAGCCGATGCCCCCTCCAATTGCTATGAGTAGCACAATCCAGATGATTAAAGAGATGTGGGGTTTAGTGCTTTGATTCATACACTGCTTCTCGCTATTTTTGCTTCTTTGGCAGCTTGTTTTTGCAATGCAGACTTATATTCAGCCCAAAAACTTACTTTTCTTTTATGCTTTATTTCGATGACTTTTAAATATTCCTCATGATTTTGTAGCGTGCCCCAGTTTGCTATTTTAAAATTTAAAACCCCACATGTTACAAGATCTTTGGCTGCATAATTATAATATTTCGATTTTGTTTCATCTAAAACTGGTTCGATCATTTTTCTATAAAGGAGCGTAGCTGCAATAGGATCGGTATTTTGCAGCAAATCTGCAGCAGGCCTTAACGTGTAATATTGCCTTCCATTTAATTCATTAAACCTAGCATGTACAAATTTTGCTACCTCTTCAAATTCCTGTATCTGGACTAAAAAATTCAAGGCCCCATGTGGTTCTGGGAATTGAAATGCTTTTTTTACAGCATTTGATCGAAAGGTTTCTTTAAAATCTGGTTTTGCAGCTTTTAAAATCTCCCCATAAAGTTTTGGGCTCAAGGTTTCAGAAAACCATAATAGGCGCTCCTTTTGAGCTTGTTCATAATTTCCGTCTAATTCCAAAGCTTGTATTTTTAAGTCTTTTTTATCTTGTTGCCAAGAGTGATTTATGGGTATTTCCATTTCATCTAACCACTTGAGCGCTTCTTTTGGACGCCAATGTTTGATAAGCCTTTTTGCTATATCCAGATGATCATGAGCGCAAATACCGTCTTTAAATGCACAGGCAGCAATATATTCGTCAACGTCATTTTTACAATCTGCAATGGACTTGAGGCCATGTTTTATAGTAAAAGCATTTTTATCATTTACTACATGCTCCAGTTTTTCTTTAAGTAAATCAAAGCCTTGATCTTTTAAAATGTCGTTAAAGCTGTGAATAATACCATCGTAAATGCCATAAGTATTATTCATGAATCGCGCGAAAACTATTTCTACGATTTCTTGATTATTTAGGTGGTTAATGTGCCCGGCAAGCAAACCGAGGTCATCGCAAGCGGTAAAAAATACCCCGCTGACCGTGCCATTACTATCATCAACCCGCTCTAGCGTATTTTTATGCAGATCTAGAAAATCAAGCATCATTTCAAAAGCGATCTTAGGAGACTTAGCATTCAAATCACCCGCAATCCTCAAACGCAAGTCATTTAAACGATCTGCTAAAGAATCAGATTCGTAATAGTCAACAAATTTTGAAGACCTTTTAAGGGATGCAATTTCCTTTTTAATCATGCTGACTATTTTTTTAGGATCATCATCTAGGCCTGCAAAAATGATATCAAGCTGCTTACCTACATCATGATTGCTCTCACGTAATGATAATAGTATATCAACAAGCTTTTCGTGATTTGTAGACATTAACAGCTCTCTTAGTGTTAACTCACTGTTTTTTGACTCTTTCTTAGGCATTCATCACCTCATCAATAATTCGTTTCTGCAAGCCAGCTTCAGGGCTATTCTTATCTGGTATCTGACATAGCTCAAATGTCGCCTTCCATAGAGCCCAAGCACGGGCTCGGAGCCATGTATCAGGATCCATATCCATTTTTGATATAAAAATATCGCGTGCTTTGCCTGATAAATACGTCCAAGCAATCACAAGATCACAGGCGGGATCACCACCTGCAGCTCCCCCAAAATCAATGACTGCTGATAATTTGCCGCCATCCATGAGTATATTGCCAATCGCAAAATCTCCATGAATCCATATGGGCACCTTATTCCATCTCGTCGCACACGCCTGATCCCATAAAGCTAATGCTCGGGGAGCATCTATAAAATTAGCCAGCTCTGCAATTTGCTCTCTGGCGCCTTTATCGTAAATGCTGACGTGGTCGCCACGCCACCAGTTATGCTGACCTGGCTCAGGACCTTTAATGTCCATAATGGCTTGCAGCTCTTTTAAGAATTTAGCCATATCAAAAGCAAGTTGTTCTTTTTCTTGATCGGTCAACGTCAGCAAATTGATACTTTTTCCAGATAACCATTTGTATATAGAAAATGGATAAGGATATTCTACCGACGGATTGCCCATTTTAATCGGGGCTGGAATATTAACACTTAAACGTTTTGCTAACCCAGGCAGTAGTTCTTGTTCTTTTGGAACTTTTAAAGCGTAATCTGCGGCTGTTGGCATACGAACAAGCATATGATCGCCGAGCCTATATGTTCGATTATCATGTCCTTGTTTTTCAACATCAACGATAGGTAAATTAGCGTATTCAGAAAATTGCTCTGCTATGAGTTTGCATGCAAGATCAAGGGTTGGCATAATCGATTTGTCGTTCATAACTCCACCTCCATAACGGTTACAGGATGGGATTTAAATTCATCCATATCGATTTTCTTCCATCCAAGACGTTCGTAGTATTTTGGTATGGTGGGATCAAAAGCAAACAAGTACAGCTTTTCAAAACCAAGCTCTTTTGCTTTCAGTACAGTCACATCAATCAGTATCCTTCCAATTCCTTGCTTTTGATATTTTGGATCAACCACAAGCGAACCAAGCCAAGGGGTTATATCTGGACGAATACCATCGTTCTCGCGCAAAGAGCACATGCCAACCGGTAAATCACCATCTAATGCAATAAAAGTGATTGGTAGCGCTTGATCACTCAAGTGATCTGCAAATCTTGTGATAACACGTTCAACGGGTACATCAGGAACCCAGATTTTACCCAATACTTCATGCCAAATGTGTGCAAGTGCGGGTATGGTGTTGGGATGGTTTTTTAAAAGGTCGATTTTGATCATACAAACCACTCCACATTTTTCCAGTTGCCAGGGTTGGCCTTTTTAGCTGCAATCCTGGCCTTCCAGTCACCCACATGAATTTCGAGCTTATGATCGTCCGGATCTAAGAAGTAGAGTGACTTTCCAGGAGACGTATTATCCTTAAAGACTTTGGCTCCTGAGTCGGTTATGCGCTGACACAAAACTTCAAAATCCTCATCATTAACACTAAATGCAAAATGTGTGTTACACGGCGATGGCCTTCGCAGAGAACTACGATCAAGATCTAAAGAAAACCACAAACATCCAGGATCATCAGGATTGCCAGCTAAAAAATAAGCGCTACCTTCAGATTTGCATAATGGCTTAAATCCCAAAATATCTTTATAGAACAAAAATGATCTTTCAATATCTGAAACAGCTATGTTGATATGATTGATGGCGTTGATCATACAATGCCTCCTACAAACCACTCAGATGCAATGGATAAGTTTTGTTCGCTCAAAAACTTCCGTTTTGGATGATCATGAGCGCCGCATACTACAAGGATTTGAGTGGCACCTCTAGACTTGGCCGCAGCCTTCGTCTCTTCAATTAACCTTGCACCAACAGATTGCCAAAGATTTTCGGATTTTACGCAGAAGTCATCTATCATCAAGGTCGATCCACCTGGGTTATAAACTTCCGGAGCAGGCATGAGCTTGCCAATAATAAATCCCAGGATTTCTTGGGTGTTGCTTTCCGCAGTGAGCATCACATAATTTTTATCCTCTAGCAGTTCTTTAAACCATTCACCTTGAGCCTTATCACCTTCTTCTCCAGCATATCGCCAAAACTGGGGTTGGGCTTTTTCGTAGGATAAACGCTTGGCTTTTGAGAGCGAAACCATGGCAGAGATATCAGAAAGCTGAGATGTGTGGATATTGATTGAGTTACCAAAGATATAAGCAACTTCAGTATAGGATTTACCTCCTATTTCTTCGATTTTTTCACCAGATACAATGCCACCATTTTTTTGATAAAAAGCACATGCACTATGATTTGCTTTTAATACCCATGCGACATACGGTAATAATTTCTTCTGTGCTAGAAATTCATGTGCTGCTTGTAAAAGTCGCTGTCCAACACTCAACTTTTTAAACTCTTCAAGTAAGTAAATCGCATAGATTTCACCACGGTAATTAGCAGTACTGTCAAAGGCAGAACCAGCATCGCAAAAACCAATAATCTTCCCATCATAAACAGCAACCAAATGAATTTGATTTGGATCATTGCTTTGCAATATTTTATTTCTCAGTTCTAGCCTATCGCCACAAGAAATATTTTGTAGGTAATGCTCATCGATAATGCTGCGATAGCTTTGTTGCCAGGACTTTACATGAATTTCCGCCACCTCATTCGCATCGCTTAGAGTTGATGTTCTAATTATCACTCTATCAAGATTAATAGTCATAATTTTTTTACCATTAAATCGCTGTTGTGTCCGATGAATGCTCCTTGCGTTGCTTGATAAATGCCAACCTTAGTAAAGCCGGCTTTATTATAAACTCTTATCGCTCTGGGATTGTTTTCGTCCGGATCGATAAAAAATGTATCGGCTTTCGGATCTATGTTTTTTTTATAAAAAATCATAAACTCTGACAGCGTAGGTGCTGCCAATCCGCGCCCTAAATATTCTTTATTGCCTATGCCAAAATCAAGCGATATCGTATGTCCCGTTTTAGGCATATTTGCTAGGTGCGCTTCTGAAAGGTCTTTTTGATCTTGTTGAAGAATATCAGAAAGCACAAAAGCATATGGCTCGTTATTAATAAAACCGATCCAGTACTGGGTCGTTCCTGCAAAATAAGTTTGCGGCTTTCCATGTATAAAATTCAGAATATCATCTTTATGTTCCTGACTGTTATCCCAAAACTCCATCATATGAGGCTCGGCAAGCCAACTAAAAATGCTGTCTATGTATGATGTGGAAGCTTTTTGAAATGTAATGTTCATGTGTTTTGCCTCAAATAAATTTTTTGAACCATCCCATCTGTCAGGGATTTTTCAGCTGTTAAATCAAAATTTTCAAAACTTAAACCTAGAGGTATGCCGGTTCCTAAAGTTTGAGGGATAATTGTAAGAATGATTTCATCAATCAAGCTTTCTTGTGCAAAACTTTTCGCAAGCTCTGCACCGCCTAAGAGCCAGATATCTTTATCTGATTTTCGCTCTTTCAGGCTTGCCATAAATTCAAGTGGGCTACCGTGCGTAATACTGATGTAGGGTTTGTCAATTTCAAGTTGCCCCGAGGTGAAAACGTAAGTTTGTTTATCAGGCCAACCCCATTCACCAAAACCTAAAATTTGTTTGTAGCTTCGGCTTCCCATTAAAATTGTATCGATGCGTTCCATTAGGTCTTTGTAGCCAACAGTTTCTAGTTCAGCATCATCTTTTGGATGCGGAAGCCAATCAACGCCGCCATTAATGTCTGCGATAAAACCATCAAGCGAAGTTGCGATGTAGAGGATTATTTTGTTCATAATTTACCCGTCAATTCATCTTTTAATTTGTTCAGATCATTATCACACCTGATCTCTTTAAATACCGCGTGCGGATAGCGTTCTTTTAAAGCTTTAATATCTTCAGCAACTCTTTCCTCAAAACCCCATATATACTTTAAAAGAGGGAAGCGGACTTTCTCTTTACATCCAGGCGCTCTATCACACTCCCCGACACGGAAGTTAAGGAATAGCTAATAAATAGAAGGATGGATTGAAAACAAAGGAGAATTGAGGTATAAGGTGACTTTTAGCACAAAGGACACCTTATGAAAGAATATATACAGCAGTTTTTTGAAATA
>JAJTHY010000131.1 GCA_021298045.1 Candidatus Jidaibacter sp. | reverse complement strand
GATTATATAGCTAACCATCAGTTGGTTGAAGAAATGCAGCAGGATCAGAGTATATAAACTACATTTACATATGGTGCCTTTGGCCGGACTCGAACCGGCACATCTTTGAAAGATAGTAGATTTTGAGTCTACCGCGTCTACCAATTCCACCACAAAGGCTTAACCATCGCATACCTTTTACAGCAATCACTCAACAATTTCAAGTGAATTTAAAAGGTTTACAGTATCTAATATTTCATTAAGCACTATGCCATTTTTATTATTTGGGCCATATATAACTGTAAGAGGTATACCAGATCTATTGTGATGTTTTATAAATTCATGAATATCATGATTTTTAAAAGTATAATCTGCCTTTAACATAATCACATTGGCATCTTTTAGTTTAGATATAATCTCTTTATTATCCAGCACTCTAAGCTCATTAAGCTTACAAGTTAAGCACCACTTTGCAGTTACATTTACTATTACAATCTTGCCAGCTGCAATTTCTTTTTCCAGACGCTCTGATGAAAAAATTTCCCAATGCGCACTTTCATTTGCAGGTATGTGTGCTTTATATTCCAACAAGTACAGAGAAAGGAAGCTTAACAAGCCTAAGGTAATGAAAGCCTTTATTTTCATAGAAGACTTAACCTTCTTAAGATAAAAGCGCAGGGCAAGGCAACTCAATAAGAATGCTGCAATCCAATAGATGCTAACCTTTATATACATTATGCTCAGTAACCAGGTAGCTGTTGCAATAAAAAATAAAGCGAAAATCTTCTTAAGCTTCAACATCCAAGGTCCTGGTTTAGGGAGTGCTTTTAAAACTCCTGGTACAAACAGCACTAATAAAAAAGGTGAGGCCATCCCAACGCCAATAAAGAAGAAAGTGGTTAATATTTCTATATAACTCCCCGCTAAAGCAAATGCGAGTGCTGTGCTTAGGAATGGGGCAGTGCAGGGGGTAGCCAAAATTACTGAGATTACACCGCTTAAAAAGCTATTTAAGTACTCATTTTTTAAATGGAGATTTGCAAAGCCAGAAAATTTTCTGGGAAGAGATATTTCATAGTCGCCATAATAATTGCTAGCCATAGCCAATAAAAGCATTATCAAAGCTAGAAGAAAGAATTCATTTTGAAATTGTAATCCCCAGCCTATTTTCTCACCCATAAATTTAAGTATAACTGTAATTAGGCCTATAGTTATAAAGCTTATTAAAATCCCTATAGATGTAGCAAAGCTTAACCCTTTGCTTTCGCGGGATCTTGCGAGTGTTAATATTTTGATTCCAAGCACTGGTAGAACACAAGGCATGAAATTCAATATCAAGCCGCCAAAACATGCGAATACAATTATCTGCAAAAAGTTTTGCTTGTGAGGCTTCTGTTTGGTGTTTTCTGGATGAATTTCTTTTACTATTAGCTCATCGCTCAAGCTAATTTGAAAAGATCTCTTCTCATTCAAACACATATCTTTACACAGCCCAAAGTGCATATATAGATCGAATTTCGCTGGAATTGCCTGATTTTCCTTAGAGGGTTCCAACTCTAATATAAAAGTATCTTCATAATAATTTATTGTTAAATTTTCATCGCCTGCCACTTCCGTAAAGGTTTCATATTCTGGCCAAATTATTTTATAAGAATTTAAATTGCTAATATTTTTCAGCGTTAGTGAGAAAGGCGTCCCAATATCCCCAGGATTATTGGCGTAAACTTTCCATCCAGGTTCTGCATGTGCCCTGATAATTAATTTATCATTCTCAGTATAGAACTGGTATTCAATATGGCTTTTCTCTTTTGCTGCAGCAACAAAAGCACTTAGCCAAAGTAGTAAAAACAAAATTCCAGATCTAATTATCATATTGCTGGTTAGCCTTTAAAAATTCTATTAACTTTTGTACTTGCCCTTCTATGGTGGCTAAGGATTTGAGCGCTAAGATGCTGTTGTCATCAATAATATTGTAGGTGTCGCCTAGGATTTGCATGAAATCAGTATTAATGTTTCTCTTTGGCATCCTATCTTTAAAGTCTTTTAATAAGTTAATAGCAAGCTTTTTTTCTTCCAATATCAAATAGGAAATGGTTAGTTTTAAAACCTTAATGGCATCTTCGTTAGATAACTCATCTTTTTTATCTCTGATGCTATAAATTCTTGGTTCAACAAATTTATTAAATTCTTTCCAATCCTTTTCTCGCCAATAAATATTAGCTTTAATTTCGTCTGCTTCGCTGGATAAATCTTCACCAAGTACATCTAATGCTTTACTGTCCTCATCATTTTCATAATGAGCTGTTGCTAGTATGTATTTTCTTTGGTTAGCTATATCATCTGGTAACTCTTCCATTAAATCTCCGGCCTCTATTATATCAATGGCAAGTTCTGGCCTTTTATTCAAAATGTATATATTAGCTAACTTATTAATAACCATCTCACGTTTATAGCCTTTTAGCCTATGTAATACCTGGTGTTTTAATA
The DNA here is from genome assembly GCA_021298045.1 of Candidatus Jidaibacter sp. Taxonomy (GTDB): domain Bacteria; phylum Pseudomonadota; class Alphaproteobacteria; order Rickettsiales; family Midichloriaceae; genus JAJTHY01. The sequence goes on along the minus strand of JAJTHY010000131.1, from coordinate 2,942 downwards.
ATGAAGCAGCTTTGTCTAATAAATCTAATTGAATTAAATGTTCGGAGAATCTTATGACAATGCTATCTCCCACATCTCCTATTGGGATTAATTTTTCAAATTCATAAAAGATAGCCACAGCTTGCATATGAGAAACTTTTTCATCCAAACCAGTAGTGAAAAAGTTAATAAAAAGCTCTCCTACTTTGCTGGAAAGTCCTAAAGCTTCTGGGGAAAAAGGGTAATGGTCTAAGATCTTTTTCCAAGAGCGCATTGCATTGATGTAATCTTTCATTTCATAATAAACTTCACCTAGTATTTTAAGTGCTGATACTTCAAGGTCATCACCTCGCCAAATTGTTGTAATTGTTTCTAGCTCTTCTACATAAGAAGCTTTCTCCATAAGCCCAATTGAATATAGATAGTTTGCTTTATTAAAGATGCATTGAGAGCGATTCATTAAATCATCCAAATCATCAATACATGAATCCCATTGATCATATGCTTTTTTTCTCTCAGAGGTAGCGGCATAATAATTAGCCTTTATCAATGATAATCTATTTTTATCATGAGGCATTGAAACGATGTTGCTAAAGTAATCCAGTAGATTTTTTGCACTAGATAAATCTTTTTTCTTAATCTTATTTTCTGCAATAACAAAGCCAGCACTTAATTGTAAAGCATTAGTGTACGCTGAAACAAAGCTATTAGCAGGGTTTTCATAAAATGATGCTGGGTCTAGCAATTTAGTAAATGGCTGCTCACCACCCACAAGATAAGAGATAATTGTCTGCCAGAAACGCACTTCTTTGCGCTGAGCAACTGGTACATCTATCATATCTATAGAGCTCACTAATTTATGAGCATGTTGATAATCACTCATCATGAATGAAATGGTTGCATTTAAAAGCTTGACTTTATAATTTTCTAATAAAAGATCATTTTCTTGCTTAAGTAATTTCAATGATAAAGAAGCTTCTTTATAAAACCCATTAGCCAAATAAAATTTAGCCAGCTCTATATACAGTGTATTCCTTCTTTCATCGCTTTTTGCCGTTCTGAAAGCTGCTAGTAATTCCAGTTGTTTTTGGGTAAAGTCTTCTCCATTATTTTCATATTTGATTATGTCAATAATACTGCTTTTATCAGTTGCACTATAAAGTAGCGGTTCATACTCCCTAAGCTCATTGCTTTTTTTTTCAAACATTTTAGCTGTGATAGTAAGTTTATTTTTGGAATGAATTTGCACTGTGTTACCTTTTGGCTCGGCTTTTACTAGATCTGAATAAATCTGTATCATCGCGCCTTGCGCAGTTTTATTAATTTTAAAATCACTAAAGGTATGTTCAAGATGAGTTGCAAATGATCCATCTTTAGTGGGGAATACAATTAAGTTATCACCCACATAAGGATCAACAAACATTACGGGTTCAGTAGCAGCAGAGTTGAACTCCAAATCAACCCTAGGTTCTGGTGAAGCATTAGGTCTAGATGTTACTTGAATATCATTGCTGTTGGCTGGTTTTGAGCGCAATTCCACAATCCAAGCCTCACCTTCTTTGCGAACAAAAAGGTTGGGGAATTTATTAAAAGTTTCTTCGTCATCTATTACGCAAAACGTTGAATCTGGAGTAATATCTAATTGCGCTAACTTTGTAGGGCCTTTTAAATTTATAGTAGCTTTGGCATTCCAAATTGTCCATATTCTACCATCACGCTCATAAACTGCAGCGGCAACTGGGATATCCCAATTAAACTTAAATCTTACCATATCATCAAGCTTCTCAATGGAGACTGGAATGTTGCGAGAAATATCTTCTGATTTTAAAGGAGCCGGTTCTTTAGACTTATAAATGTTAAAGCCACGCGAGTTGTTTTCTGTGAATTTTTCTACGGTAACGGCCCTATCTTTCAATGAGATATTCAACAGCTTATGTTCTGGAATGATATTTTTGACAAGATCATCATTTTGGCTCAAAGCGCCGAGATTTTCATATTGCATATCATCGCTAAACTGTAATGTAAGTAATGAATTTTCATAAGTAATATTAAAATCTGACTTTAAGTTATCCAGGTAAACTTTGATGCCATAATCAGTTTTGATTGGCCGAATAACTATATCATCTGCATATGCAAACGCAGCAAATGATATTAAAAAAATAGCAACAAAAAACTCTGCATAAACCGCTCTAATTTTTTTTCTTAGTATTTTGTATAAATCTGATATCATCGGTTAATATTAGCAGGTTATAATATGAGTGCAAGGCAACTATATAACATAGAAACAGATACTCTAATAACTTTGAATCCTAAGAATTTAGGGTTAGGAGTCAAGGGCGTTTATTCGCAATGTTACTTTTTAAAAAAAGAGGACTTTGCAATTCTCTATTTCTTATGCATATCAAGGCCACATGTAGTTGGGTATAAAGATTTTTCCAGAGCTTTTGAAGATATAGGAATACAGTATCCTGGTAATAAAAAATTTGATAAAAATATCTCAAATTTTAAAAAATTGCTTGTAAGCTATGGGGTTAAAGATCTTATAGTTAAAGTGCGTGGATATGGATATGTAATCTCAAACAAATGGGTTCCTCCAGAGCTTAATAAAAAAGAAGCGCGCAACACCCGGTTTAATAAATTGATAAGGTTGGTAGAAACAGTTTTTATGACAAAACCATAAAGCATACGGTTCCCGTCTTTTCTATTTGGCCCTCTTAGACACACTTTTTGACACGGTCTCAAGCTCCTCTGGTATCCTACCAGATTAGGTGTTGCACTTCACCTTTGTTTTGTAATCTCAGCTAAATTGTTTCTTCTTGCTAGCTCATTTTGTACACAGGGCGACCGCATTAAAATTCAGAAGCAACGGCGTTACAACACGAACATGGATAAAAGCTTCAATTAATACCTTGTAATTTAAAGCAAAAACCTCTAAAATCTTCGCTGTGAATGTGGCGCTCCAT
>JAJTHY010000098.1 GCA_021298045.1 Candidatus Jidaibacter sp. | reverse complement strand
TCTTGATGTGTTAAAGCATGCTTTGTGCACAAAACCCTGCTGAATACTGCGCTCTATCTCAACTATATATTTGTTGTGATCTTCATCTTCTACGATCACATCTGCCAACGAACGGTTGTATATATTGTCTTCTTTGTTGCTCTTTGTATCCAACAAAGCAATGATCTTCACATCCTTTTTGATTTCACCTTTGGCTTTAAGCAGCGCGGAAATGAAGCCGCTAACAATCTCATAATCACCCTTATCTTTAAGCAAGTACTTAATTGCATAGTCAAAACTTATTAGTGGCTTTTGCATCTTTTGTACATTTATATTTGCCTAGCATACCACACTATGCACCGTTTTGCAGCTAGATTTTGGATAGATCAAATAGATAACCGCTTTCATATAATCCTTGATTTACCCGACATATCTTTAGGCTTTGGAATACCAATAAGATGCAATATTGTCGGTGCAACATCTGCCAGCTCACCATCTTGTAGGCTTATCTTGCGTGACCCCACATAGATTAAAGGAACTGGATTCAGTGTATGAGCAGTCAAAGGTTGGTTGGTTTTCTCGTCATACATGCATTCTGCATTTCCATGGTCAGAAGTTATTAAAAGCTCATAACGATTTCTTTTGCAAATATCAACTAATCCTTGTAGGCATATATCTATAGCTTCTATAGATTTAATAGTGGCACTTAAATCACCTGTATGCCCCACCATATCAGCATTTGCATAATTCACTATTATTATGTCGTAGCTGTCAGATTCTATAGCATCTGCTAAGTAGTGGGTAATTTCATATGCTGACATCTGTGGTCTTTTATCATAAGTTTCAACTTTAGGTGACGGCACTAAGATTCTATCCTCGGCAATATTTGGTACTTCATTTCCACCGTTAAAAAAATAAGTAACATGGGCATATTTTTCGGTTTCAGCTAGCCTTAATTGCGATAACCCCATGTCTGCCATAACTTTACCCAAAGTGTTTTCAATTTCTTCATGTGGAAATAAAACATCGCAACAGCTTGCAAGCTTTATTGAATATGGGCGCATAATTACTTTAGCAGAAAGTTCTGGCATATTACGCTTAAACAGCTCAAATTCTGGCTTACATATTGCTGCTGCAATTTGTCGCATTCTATCTGCACGATAATTTGTAAAAAACACTGTATCACCACTTTCAAAGCCTGAGTAATTTTTTACACTTGCTGGCACTAAAAATTCATCAGTTATATCATCTTCATAACTTTCATTTATATAGTCTTTCACAAATGCATACTTTGCCCCCATACCTTCTACAATTGTTGCGAAAGCAGCTTGGGTTCGTTCTGCCCTATTATCCCTGTCCATTGCATAAAATCTGCCAGAGATTGATGTTATCTCAAATCCCTCACCTTCTATTTGGTTTATAAATTGTAGAACTGATTTTGGCGCAACATCTCTGCCATCAGCAATTGCGTGAATTGCAACATCGACATTTTCTTGGCGTAAAAATTTTGCAATCTTTATCAAATGATCTACGTGCCCATGCACTGCACCATCAGAGATAATCCCAATTAAATGACATGTACCACGATTTTTAATTATCTTACTGAGCTCAGAAGATTTGAATATATCTCCATTTTCTAGAGATCGATTAATTTTTGGGAGGTCCTGAAAAATCCTGCGGCCTGCGCCTATAGTTAGATGCCCCACTTCAGAGTTGCCTATTTGCCCGTTTGGCAAACCTACAAATTCTCCCGAAGCCTGCAAAAGAGCATTTGGATGCTGTTTCAATAACGAACGATAAAAAGGAATATTTGCAGCTGCAATGGCATTGCTGTCTCTGCTTTCTGTGTGCCCCCATCCATCCAATATACACAATACTATTTTTTTCATATATCTTACCTCACCCTTACAATGGCACCTTTACGATCACTCTTAACCCCCCAAGATCACTCTTGGCAAGCTTTATTTTACCGCCCTGACTATAAATAATACTTTTGACAGCAGCAAGTCCCAAACCAAAACCCCTAGAATTTTTGTCGAGTTTATAGAATGGCTTAAAAACTTTCTTGTAATAATCTTTTGGAATCCCCTTGCCATCGTCATCAATGTTTAAATACCAATAGTCTTGCTCTAAAGAAAAGGTGATTTGTACTTTTTCTTTGCAAAATTTAAGAGCGTTGTCTACAAGGTTGTTGAATGCTCTATCAAGAGCATGCGGCTTGAGGGTAACCATGCAAGATTCAGTTTTACTTACAAAATTAATTTTTTGGTTATTATAAACCCTAACCAAATTTTTAATAGCTGCGACAAGATCAAAGCTTTTTGTCGATTCATTTCCTTCTTCTTTAGCAAAATTTAGATAATCATCAATGATGTTTTGCATCAGCTGAATTTCCGTGTTGATATCGTCACAAACCTCTTTGTTCTCAATAAATTGAGTGGAGAGACCCATTCTAGTAAGGGGAGTGCGCAAGTCATGTGATATATGTGCAAGTAGCTGAGTTCGGTAATAGATTTGCCTCTCTATTCTGGCCTTCATTTTTAAAAACGCCCTCCCAGCAGACCTCACCTCTATGGCTCCGGTTGGTTTGAATTTATCAATATCTTGACCTTTGCCAAATTTTTCCGCAGCATCAGCAAGTTGCAAAATTGCCCTTATTTGGTTTTTCATGAAGACTACAGAAATCAATATCATTATTATTGCCGCCCCCACCATCCAAGCAAAAAATACTGTAACTGTAGGGCTGTATACTTTTTTATGCGAACATTGCATTGCATATACAGTGCTTGCGTCGTGAAAAATTTTGATATCGATGTAATTCTTATCTTTATAATACTCAATAAACACCGGCTTTAAAATTGCAGCAGTTATCTGCGTTGATAAATTTTTGAGGTATTCATCTGAAGCTTTTGCATTAAAGTATATATCACTCTTAGATTCTGTAATCTCACTTAATTGAAAACTAAGCAACCTTGCTACCCTGGATGCATCTTTGAAATCTCTGGCTTCAATTTGACTGTATATAGCCCTTACTTCGCCCACTAAATTGCTTTCAAGCCGTTTTGAGATAGAGTCCCAATGGCGCTCATAAAAAATGTAAAGCCCCACAAATTGTAGTATTAAAATGGGTATAATTATTATTAATAAGAACCTGAAGAATAACCCTTTAAACACCTTATAATCCTTAGAGCTGACTAGTTATCATAACACAAAATTTTTGATAAAAAAGTGTTGAGTATGATTTCGTCTTGCGAGTCTAGGAGGTTTGAATTACTATAGCATCTGAATAATGGATAGTTCATACCAGAAAATACTATGAATGGCGTCATTGCGAGGGAGTGTACCGACTGTGGCAATCCAGCGCTTTCGTCGTTCCGGACCTAGACCCATCCCTTCCGCAACAGGGATGGCAAAAATGTGGACCGCCACGTCGCCAAGAGTCTCCTCGCAGCGACGAAAAACATAGATTTTCATTACAGTACAAATGTCTGATTAATTTTGTGCAGGCTGTTATCCATAATTGGACTTAACCCATCACCATTTTAAAGAGTAATTATATGCATGAAGCGCACATAAATGTGCAAAAGATAGCAGCCGACCCCGAACATTCGGTATTTCTTTCTGCATCTGCTGGCACTGGTAAAACTAAAGTTTTATGCGATAGGTTTATAAATTTGATGCTAAGTGGGAGTGCGCCAAGTAAGATTATGTGCATAACCTATACGAACTCAGCAGCAAAAGAGATGCTAGATAGAGTAACGGCGCTTGCACAAAATTATTCCCAATTAAATGATGAAGAAATCACAAATCTTTTTGGTGAAGCTTCAGCCAACAAAGTTCGCAATCTTTATACGGAAATATTATTTAATAAGTATGATCTAAAAATTCAAACACTACACTCTTTCTGCTTAGAAATAATTACTAGATACCAAAAATCTAATGGCATGAGAAACAGGGCCTTGATAGACGGAGCTGTTAAGCGAAGAGCACTCAAAGAAATCTTCTATGAGATATCCAGTAACTTTCTAAATTTACCAGAAGAAATTTCCTCAGCATTTATAGAGCTTACTAAGCATTGCGCTGTATCCACTATAGAAAGTCGCATAACAAATCTGATGTATGAAACATCTGAGCTTAAAGAATACTTATATACACATACTAACCTGCAAGAGCATATTTTCTTCATAAATGAAGCTGAAATCGATTTTGACTATCAACTACAGCAGAATAAAATTATTGAATACACACGCCAAGGATTTGTGCAGATACTGAGGAATTTAACCAAGGTTGATACTAAAGCAGATAGCATCTTACAGGCGATTGCAAACGCAGATTATGAAATGTTGAAGAAGAGTTTGCTAACTTTAGATGGCAAACCACGTAAGTTATTTTACAGCAAAAAAGCTCTTGCTGCAGATAGCAGAGGACTTGCAGCAGTGAGTAAGTTGCAGCAGGTTGTGATGGAAATTGAGCAGAGAAATCGTAATTATATGTTTGCAAGTCTAAACCTAGCCTTCATTAATCTTGCCAAGGTGATGCTCGTAAAATATGAATTATTAAAAACCGAAAAAGGCTATTTGGATTATGATGATATAATATCTGAAGCGCTAAATTTGCTCAAGTCAGATCCTGGTATTTTATATCATTTAGATTATGAAATTGATCATATTTTGGTGGATGAAGCTCAAGACCTAAGCCAAAAGCAATGGATGCTTATTGAGATGCTGAGCAGTGAATTTTTTGCAGGTGTTGGAGCCAGAGAACTGAGGCGCACTCTCTTTATAGTGGGCGACTTTAAGCAATCTATTTTTAGTTTTCAGGGTGCAGATCCAGAAATTTTTAAATCCAAATTTCATTCATTTGCTGCTCTTTCTTCTGATGCCAGCCTCTGGAAAAATTTGACCATGAATCTTTCTTTTAGGTCAGAGCAATCCATCTTAGATTTGGCAAATAATATTTTCCCTAATTTTTTCCAAGACTATATAGAGCATATGCCATATAGGAGTGGTCCTGGCTATGTAGAGCTTTGGCCGCTTATCGAGCCTGCACCAAAGCAGAAGTCCGAAATATGGGATATGCCATCCAAGGAAATAGATGTAGAAGATAACCATTATCAGATGGCAGAATTTATTTCTGCAAAGGTTATTGGCTGGCTTAAAAGCTCCCACGCAAAACCTGCAGATATAATGATTTTAGTGCGCAAGCGTTCTCAAATGCTAGACATCTTAGCTGCTAAATTAAGACATGCTGGTTTTAAGGTGAATACGCCAAAATATGGTAGGTTTAAAGATGATCTGATAATTATGGATATCACTTCCGCACTTGAATTCGCGCTTAACCCAGATGATGATCTTAACTTAGCTGGGCTATTGAAATCACCATTCTTTGGCATTACTGAAGAAAAACTTTTTGAGCTCGCATTTAACAGAAAGGGTACGTTACTAGACTCTATAAAGCAAAAAGATCCAAGCCTAGCAGCAAATTTGGAGATGATTTTTACCCTGTTTAAAGAGCTACCTATTTTAGATGCTTTAATATCTTTACTCTCTGATACAGATCCGTTTGTGAAAAGATTTGGCGAGCCCGCTAAGGATACTATAGATTCGTTTTTGGAAGCTACTCATGCATTTTATAAAGTGCAAAATGGTGCTGGGATAAAAAGCTTTCTCGACTATTTAGAATTTTACCAAGCCCCGGCAGCAGTTCATAAAGCAGATTCTGACGCAATAAGAATTATGACAGTGCATGGCGCGAAGGGATTGCAAGCACCAATTGTTATTTTGGCAGATGCTGCATCCTCCGAAGCCAACAGCTCTGATGATGTATTGTTCCATGAGGGTGAGCTATATTTTGCTGTAGGCGCGCACCAAAAATCTGCTCACTACGAATCTGTTCTGGCGGCTATAAAACAAGCTAGTGCCGAAGAAAGCAAGCGTTTGCTTTATGTAGCGGTAACAAGGGCAGAAAGGGAACTATATGTTGCCGGCATTAAAGGTAGAGGACATAGCTGGTATGATGTTATTTCTGTGAAGTAATACTAAATTGGTATGAAATCATGTAATTTCCTCTTCGCTATCTTCTATATCGCTGCTTTGTAAAGAAAATACAATTGTTACAGTGGTGCCTATGTTTGACTCACTCTGAATTTCAAAGCTCCCATTCATAAGCTCAACAAGTTTTTTAGATAAAGGCAACCCCAAACCAGTACCTTCAAATCGCTTACTTAATTTATTTTCAATTTGGCCAAAGGGAGAAAGAGCCCTCGCTAAATCCTGAGCAGCCATACCGATTCCACTATCTTTAATTTGCATAACTATAGAATTGTTGTCTAAGTTTTTCCAAACTTTCACAATAACCTTGCCTCCTTCAGGTGTAAACTTAACAGCATTAGACAATAAATTTAACACAACTTGTTTAGTGCGCTTGGCATCAGCTAAAATTATTATGTGCTCCGCAGGAACTTCATCTACAAGTGTTACTCCAGCTTCTTGAGACCTTGGTGCCATCATACGTAAGCATATCTTTATTGTCTTAGTAAGGTCAACTTCCTCTAAATTTATCTGGAGTTTGTTTTCATCAGCTTTAGAAAAATCCAGTATATCATTTATCAAGCTTAACAAATGTACGCCAGATGCGTTAATGTCATGCACAAATTCCTTATATTTTTCGTTATTAAGCGGCCCCATAGATTCACTATTAATTAGCTCGGAGAATCCTATAATAGCATTGAGTGGCGTACGCAATTCATGGCTTATATTAGCTAAAAATTGAGATTTGGCACGACTTTCTGATTCAGCAACTGCCTTAGCATTAGCAAGCTCCAGTGCAGCCTCTTGTTGTTTATCTATTAACTCCTCAACTCTTTTTGAAGCCATTACTAAAAGCAAGGCCACTGGTACAATAACAATCATCATAATCAAGACAAAAAGGTATTGCCCTAAAACTAAAATAGTATGCCTATGATCAATATCGTAAACTAACTCTAATACACCTCTTTCAGCCTCTTGTTTTTTACCCTCATCCAGCTCTAAAGTTACATTAAGCGGCAGCGTAATAACTAAAACATTTTTTTTACTTTTCTCTCCATTGCCCAATGAAACTGTTATTTCATCAATATCCATAAAATATTGATTATCAACATCGCCCCTAATATTTAATGTTTTTTGTGCTAAAAAATCTTTGTGCGCTATAGCAATATCATCATCACTATCAAAGAGTATTTTTCCATCAGAATTAAGAACTGTTACTTTAATCAAAGACTCTGTGTCCAAGTACTCCCGTGAAGCCAACTGGAATGACTGGTATTGATATAAGCTTCCCCATTCAGATAGGGGTTGCGATTTAATATAATGTATAACTGGATAATACCGGTTCCATATGTTTTTTATATAAATCTCTTTTAACTCTAAGCTTAAACCTAGCAGCGGAGCATTAATAAAATGTTTTATTATATATTCTCTAGAAAAATAGCTTCCAACCATCGACGCAACTAAGATAAAGAGCGCAACCAAAACGCTAAATATACGTATATTTGCAAACATCTGAACTAGTGGAATCATACTATTACATAAATAGCATAATCAGCTAATTGCATGGAAATGCAAGGATTTTTAAATGAAATCCAATACTGTGCTTATCGCTTCTTCCAATAGTTCTATTTGGCTTCCCCCTGCTTGCGCACTGTCTGGCCGACCTCCACCATTGCCGCCCAAAGGCTTTGCCGCCGCTTTAGCCATGTCATTTGCGTTGTATTTTGTCAACAAGTCTTTACTTATGCTAATTAATACCAAAGCCTTTCCTTCAAAACTTGATGTAAGGATTATAACAGCACCTTCTGCGTAACGTTTAGACAGGGTATCCATAACAGAACGAATTTCCGTTGGAGAAATTTGCTCTGTACGCTGTATCAGAACTTTAGCGCCATTGATATTGCGAATTTCAGGCTCCACCTTAAGCGCAGCCTCTATTTTGTATTTAGATAACACTTTTTCCAGCGTCTTCTTTTCCTCAATTAATGTAACGATTTTGTTGTGTAATTCAGCTTCAGAACATTTCAGTTGAGTAGTGACAGTTTTTAAAAGAGCTTCTTTATTACTTAAATATTCAAGAGCAACTATCCCGGTTACAGCCTCTATTCTACGAACTCCAGAGGCGATCGCTTCTTCCGAAACAATTTTAAACATGCCTATATCACCGGTAGCTTTCACGTGCGTTCCGCCGCATAACTCAACGGAAGAACCCATAGATACCACTCTTACTTCTTCACCATATTTTTCGCCAAATAAAGCCATTGCACCATACTCTATAGCATCATTTGTGGACATAAGTTTAGTATCGGATTCAGTATTGGCAATTATCATCTGGTTAACAGTTTTTTCAATAAAACAGATCTCCTCAAGACTCAAAGCCTTATTGTGAGAAAAATCAAATCTTAATTTATCCGGCATTACCAGCGAGCCTTTCTGCATTACGTGCTCTCCCAATACTGTGCGTAAAGCTTTATGCAGTAGGTGAGTCGCTGAGTGATTGGCTTTTATCTGAGTACGCCTATGTTCATCAATACCAACCTTAACTAATTCACCCATTTTTAGGGTGCTACTTATATGTGTGTGATGTCCAAAAAGTTTGCCAGCATATTTCTTTGTGTCAAAAACTTCGTTACCAGATATGTGCCCAGTATCTCCAGTTTGCCCACCAGATTCCGCATAAAATGGAGTTTGGTTTAGAATTATAATCGCATCTCCAGATTCTACTTGGCTTACTATCTTTCCGTCCTGAACAAGAGCAACTACCTGTGCTTCTGAGTCAGTTAAGGAGTAACCCAAGAAGTCTGTAGCCTCAATGTTTTCTGCAATCTTGAACCAAATTTCATCAGTTGCATGCTCGCCAGAGCCACTCCATGCTGCACGAGCACGTTTCTTCTGTTCCGCCATTTCACTTTCAAATCCCGGCATGTCCACTGCAACTCCCTTGGTGCGCAACACGTCACATGTAAGATCCACTGGAAAGCCGTATGTGTCATATAATTTGAAAGCGGCTGATCCTGGAAAAGCTGATCCTTGAGGCAACTTAGCCAACTCTTCATCCAAAATTTTCATGCCCTTGCCTAAAGTATCTCGAAAACGATTTTCCTCAAGTTCTAATACAGAAGTTATAACAGCTTGTGCGCGCCTGAGTTCCGGGTAAGCATCACCCATTTCAGCAACCAGATTTGGCACCATTTTATGCAAAATAATATCCTTTGTGCCAAGATTATGCACATGCCTCATCGCACGTCTCATAATGCGGCGCAAAACATACCCCCTGCCTTCATTAGATGGCATTACCCCATCAGCCACTAAAAATGATATTGACCTTATATGGTCGGCAATCACCTTATGCGAACTTGAATCAGAATGATCCCCAGACAAACGCTTTGAAGCTTCAATAAGATTTTGAAACAGATCGATATCAAAATTGCTATTTTTTCCTTGTAATACTGCAGAGATACGCTCTAGCCCCATACCCGTGTCAATTGACGGCTTTGGAAGGTTTAATCTTTTTCCGCCTAGTTGATCCTCATATTGCATGAAAACCAAATTCCAAATTTCAATATATCTATCTCCATCTGCATCTGAAGTTCCTGGAAGCCCCCCCCAGTACCTGTCTCCATGATCATAAAAAATTTCCGAGCACGGTCCACACGGTCCTACCTCTCCCATAGCCCAGAAGTTATCATCCGTGCTGATGCGGATAATTTTATCGTCACTAAAACCCGTAAGCTTTTTCCAAATATTAAATGCTT
>JAJTHY010000037.1 GCA_021298045.1 Candidatus Jidaibacter sp. | reverse complement strand
TGTCACCTATTTCTTAGCCGCTCTTCTGAACGGATACGCTTAAAATTACAAGTAATGGAAAATTTCAGGTACGTTCGTGTCAAAGGTTTCTCTCATATATTTTGACATTATTGAAAGAGAAGATTGATTTGGCTCCCCGGGCCGGACTCGAACCAGCGACCGAGCGGTTAACAGCCGCTTGCTCTACCACTGAGCTACCGGGGAAAAGGTTGTTGTATTTTATAACACAGATATTTATAAATACTAGTGGAATTTTAAGAAAAACTTATTTTGCATATTTATAGCTAAATGGAGCAGTTCACTTGTGGTTTGCTCTACCTGTCAAATGCCAAGATATCAAAATTGAGCCTATTAATACTAGCAGTATGAACATTAAAGAATATTCAATTGGCATGTGGAATCCTTGGATGGATGCGATCATTTTCACACCAACAAAACCCAAAATCAGTGAGATGCCATATTTTAAATATCTAAACCGTTCCACCAAGCCTTCTACAACAAAATATAGGGACCTTAGTCCTAGTATTGCGAATATGTTGGACGTGAAAACAACAAAAGGAGATTGGGTGATAGCAAGTATAGCTGGGATAGAATCCAGAGCGAAGACCAAATCTGTTTTTTCAACCAAAATCAAAGCCACAAATAGCGGTGTAAAAACCTTTTTACCGCTTTTCTTGTCAATTGTGATAAACTTTTCCCCATCCAATTTATTTGAAAACCTTCCAAAGCGAGTAAGTAATTGCATTAACCCGTTAGAGTTGTTTCCAAATGAATCTTGATGCATATCTACAAAAAATATTTTTATAGCGCTGATAATTAGTATTGCGCCAAAAACATAAAACACCCAAACAAAATTCTGGAATATGTATATGCCCCCTGTTATCATAATTAAGCGCATAGCTATTGCACCTAAAATGCCCCAGAAAAGAACCCTATGCTGCAAATTTCTAGGGATTTTTAAATAGGAAAATACAAGAAAAAACACAAATACATTGTCCATGCTAAGTGAGAGCTCTACTACATATCCAGTAATAAATTCCAAGGCCCTTACACGGCCTGCGTAGAAATAAATAAAGGTACAAAAAATAGAAGCCAATAGCACCCAAATAGCGACCATCGTAGAGGATTCCCGCATCGATATATTGTGAGGATTTTTGTGAAGGGTTCTAAGATCTAAAATAGTAATTGCAGTGACAACTACTATAAAACCAATCCATAGATATAAAGGAAATTCCATAAGCGCAGTAGTAAAATATAATTGGTTCTATAATAGCATGATTAACATATGTCTTAAACTTGCTTTTTCTTATACAACATAATCTGTAAATTAGCAAAGCCATCATCTGTGATTTTAAGCGCCAAACTACCTTTATGCATCTCTATTATCATTTTGCACAGTGTAATACTTAGGCTGTCTAGTTTATTGTTGAAATTTTCATGGGGCCAAAAAGTGAAGGTTATATAAACACAGCTTCTGGTTTCCTGCATTATCACGGTGATTTCATTCTGGGGCTTGGACTTAATGGAAATGTGGTGGATAATCGAATCCAGTGCAACCAATAGCTTTCCTTTATCAGCAATTACAATGCTTTTTTCTACAAGCCTCAAGTTAACTTGGTTTTTATTATTGTCGAAATCTTTTTGATGGGCTTTGACCAATGACTCAATGAGATTTTTAAGGTTAATTCTACTCCATTCAAAATATAATCTACCTGCTTTATTTAATAAAAAGAAATTACATTCTTTGATAAATGCAGATACTTTCTTTGCGCAATTAATTATATCTTCCACTACTCCCTGCTGCAATGGACCAACGCTGCCATAATACCCGGAATAGAGCATTTCGGAATACCCTAGCACACCATTGAGGGGGTCTCTGACCTCATGAATAATCTTTCTTACTATCATTGCTTGAGCGTAGTTGTCTTGCTGAAGTTTGCGCGCCTTTAAGAAGTAATAAAGCGCTATTATACAGCTAAGCGCTGCCATTATAACTAAGCATATAATGGAGTATGAAGTATAGATTGGATATAAAATTTTTATAGACTCTATCAATTATCACCTTATATTGTCGGCCAAAACTGGCTTTTTATAATAAACTAAACATTCTTTCATTAACTATTATTTACGATTAACTACTATGGTATCTCGCGTTTTCAGTTTTGCTTATGAAGGGATTGATGTCAAGCCTATAGAAGTACAAGTTCAAATTGCACCTGGATTGCCCTGTGTAAATATAGTGGGTCTTGCTGATAAATCTGTGGCTGAATCGCGCGATAGAATCCGAGCTGCGTTTCATAGCCTTGCGCTATCATTCCCGCAGAAAAGGGTAATTGTTAATCTGGCGCCCGCAGATATTCACAAAGATGGTAGCCACTATGATTTGGCTATAGCGCTAGGATTGCTTGCGTAAATGAAAATAATAGAAGCTGATGCGCTTAAAGACTATTGTGTTATGGGTGAGTTGTCTTTAGACGGCAAGCTAAATTCGGTAAGCGGTGTGTTACCTGCATCTATAGCTGCAAATGCTGAGGGTAAGGGGATTATATGCCCAAAACAAAATGGCGGTGAAGCTACTTGGTCTGGAAACAAATCTATAATAGCACCTGTGGATTTACTGCAGCTTATAAACCATTTAACCAGTAAACAGGCAATTTCTTATCCCGAAAAGATATTATCTAATGCCAATCAAGAATATCCAGATCTCATAGACATAAAAGGGCATTACCTGGCGAAAAGGGCATTGGAAATAGCCGCTGCAGGCGGGCATAACATGCTTATGATTGGGCCACCTGGCTCTGGAAAGTCTATGCTTGCCCAAAGGCTACCTGGGATACTGCCTGCACTTTCGCATGAAGAAATGCTTGAGACATCTATAATAGCTAGTGTTGCTGGTGTTTTGGGCAAAGACCAGCTTGTTACTGAGCGGCCTTTTCGCGCGCCTCATAACTCTGCTTCTATGGCTTCCATAGTTGGTGGCGGTAGAATTGCAAAGCCAGGCGAGGTAACGCTTGCACACAGGGGCGTGTTATTTTTAGATGAGCTACCCCAGTTTTCCAGTAACGTGCTGGAAGCATTGCGCCAGCCTATTGAAGATGGAAAAGTCACTATTTCTCGGGTCAATTCACATATAACATACCCAGCCAGATTCCAAATGATTGCTGCCATGAACCCATGTAAGTGTGGTAATTTTGGAGATGCCAACAATATGTGCAGCAAAGCTCCTAGGTGTGCAGAGGATTATCAATCACAAATATCTGGACCATTGTTTGATAGATTTGATCTAAGAGTTGATGTGGTTGCAATTGATATTTTTGGCGATGAAAAGCAAACTGTGCGTGAAACATCAGAGATGGTTGCCAAACGCGTTTCAAGAGCAAGAGAGTTGCAATTAGAGCGATATAAAGATCAGGCATATAACATTAACAGTGAAGCTCAGGGGGATGTTTTAGAAAAATATATAGCATTTAATTCTGAAGCTCGTGATATAATGAAAAAAGCCGCAGACAAATTTTCGCTTTCTATGCGCGGATATATCAGAATCTTAAGGGTTGCGAGGACCATTGCGGATCTGTCTGAGTCTGAAAATATAGAGGCGGGGCATTTGGCAGAAGCGTTAAGTTTTAGGATTAGTAAATTACGTGCATGATCAGATACCATAGACCTAAGAGTTTTGAAAGTTTGTATGATGACTTAACAAAGTCTACCTTCAAAAAATATGGCTTCATCAATGTTAAGATTTTAAATCAATGGGATATAATTGTAGGCGAGGCTTTGGCGAAAGTTTGTCTACCCGAGAAAATCACTTTTGAACCCGGGCAAACCAGATCGGGAATTCTGCATATCACCGTGACAAACCCAGCGTTTTCTTTAGAGATTCAGTCTTATGAAGGGCGCATAATAGAAAGAATCGCCACCTTTTTTGGATACAAAGCGGTATCAAAAATTCGAATTGCCGTTAAGCCCAAAAGACTTTCGGAAATGAAACCAACTATAAAGGAAAAGGAGGCAGAGGAAGTAGTGATCAAAGAAGCGCCTTTAGCCTTGCAAAGCGTTAAGGACGATGAATTGAGGGCGGCGCTTGCTTCGTTATATCAAAGCTTATAAAATGAATACGCTAATGCTGCGCCTTTTCAATAAATTTTCACCTATTTTGCCTTTGAAATATATCTATATTCCATGCGTAAAATAGGCAAAAATTCATGAGAAAATTGTTGATTTTCATACCCATTTTATAACGGTTTAGCTATATCATTTCTTCCTGAGAATTGAATTTGCTATCACGATCGTGGCGGAAGCTCCTAAAAATAAACTCAGCAAAAATGTAAAACCCACTACCAACATGTTGCGCCAAACAACATTGTTGTGACTAAGATTCAAATGATTACTAGCGCACAAAATCCAAATATCTGAAGTGCCCTCAAATATTATTGGCGCATATGCTTTATATTCGCCTTCTGCAGTTGTCTCAGTGTATAATTTTAGGTGTTCGGCAACCTCTATATTTGGCAGATGACTGACTTTAGAAAACATCGATATTTGCTCAGAATCGGAAGATGAAAGTACTGTGCCATCTGATCTTATTAAGGTAAGGGTTGCGGGCTCTAAGTCATCAGATTTCCTTAATATATTACTTAAAGTATTTAAAGATGTTATCACGCCTACAGAGCCCATATAATCATTTTTATTGTTTATTATTGGATAGCTAACAAGCATCAATGGATCTTGCGGATTTGCATCGATAGCTATGTTGATCCCTTTATTATTTTGACATTTTAATTCTAGCTCCTTGATTAACTCCCCTACTTTTGGGCTCCATTCACCTTTTGATATTTTATTGTCAGCTGATCTATGTACATAAGCTTTGCTTGGCAACGACTTATTGCGCGGATCAAAGGTTGACCATACACCGACGAAATTTTTATTTTGTGCAACAGTGCTTAATAAAATTTTATCCACGGTTTCGTTGTTTAATGTTCCATGTTCTGCAATCGCACTAAAGACTTCTGATGTCTCGATTGCCTCATTGATGTAATGGTCGATTTGCATGCTTACGGCAAATGAGGCGCCATAAGCAAGCTTATCCGTATATAATTTAGATTTTGATGATATGTCATCAATTATGCTGCCAGCTGTTAAAGGTATAATTATTATTGCAGCCAAAATAAATGGAGTCATAGCAGCGAAAAGAATTTTGAACTTTAAATTCCAATCTTTAAATTTTAAAATCATAACTAATCCCTTAATTCTCATAGAATTATTATATTGCGGCAACTCATTGTCAATAATAGGTATTAACGATCTTAACAAAAAAAAGTCAATATTTCTTGATAAATGCATAATAAGCATTTAACATGCGGTTTAATATATTATGTGAGGCAGATTTATGAGAAACGTTTTAATGTTTTTATCGGTTACTTTAGGAGCAGCGGGTGCTTTTGGTGCCGAACCTTTAAAGCTTACTGTTGGAGGTTATGTGGATACTACGGCAGGATATACCAGTGAAAAAAAAGCTTTTCATACTGTTACTCCTGGTGACTCCACTTCACCAAAAAGAAGCAATTCCGGTATCGTAAATGAAACAAGGGTGACATTCACACTTGAAAACACTAGCCCTTTAGGATTTAAGTATGGTGGATTAATTAAGATTAACGCTGATACTTCTAGAGATCCAAATGATAAAGATGATAACGTAGGCAACAGGACCATGCTCTTTGTTGAATCTGCTAAGTATGGTCGTTTAGAAGGCGGAGCTTATGATGCAGTATCTCGCAAAATGCTAGTATCTGCCAACAGTGTAGGGGTTGCAAATGGTGGTATAAACGGCTATATGAATCACTGGATTAATTCTAAAAATATTGATGGGACTAAATACTCTGAAAAATTTGTGAAATGGCCCGAGTTGCTCACCAATTGTGATTGCATCCCATTCCCTAACAAAGTTAGTTACTATACTCCTAAGGTTGGAGGCTTTCAAGTTGGTGCAAGTTATACACCAGACAGTGGCGTGCACGGTACGGTGACCGAGCTTAAATCTACTGTTAAGCAGGAAGATCAAAACTTCAAAAACATCGTGGACTATGGTGTTACTTATGAAAACAAATATCAGGGAGCGGATTTTAAAGTTGGTTTAGTTGGCCAGGTTGGTAAGTCCAAAACACTTTCGATAGCTAGAAAAGGCTTAAATGCATGGGAGATTGGTGCAAGCATTGGGTATAATGGCTTTAAAGTTGTTGGCTCGTATAGTGATTGGCGCAAGTCTGCAACACCATCTGTTAAAGACGCAAACAAGAAATATGGCGCTAAGTATTGGACAGCAGGTGCGGAATATAAAATTGATAAACTTACCACGAGTGTAAGCTATTTTAATGGCAAGAGAGCAAACGTTTTTGCAACTGGTATTCCTGCTACAACAGCATCTCATGACAAAGGTTTTAACAGAAATCAGTATGTGGTTGTAGGCACCTCCTATAAATTAGCTGAAGGTTTCTTACCTTATGCAGAGGTTTCTCGTTTCAAAACCAAGCTTCATTCAGCTAATTCTAATAATTCTGGTTACGTTATTCTTGGAGGTACTGAGCTGGCATTCTAGGCTAACTTAAGTTCTATCCTGAGAAGGGCGCTCTGCGGGGCGCCTTTTTTGTTGCAATTGAGCAACACAAGTTTAGCTTTTTTTAAAAAATTGCAACGCAGTGCTTGAAACCGCTTAACTATAGGGGTAAATCTATAGGGTAGATATGCTTTATGCTATCATTATAATTTAAACATAATATGAGTTATTCAATGTCTAAAAAAACAAAACTTTTAGTAGCTGGTTTAGTAGCTGGTTTCGCATGCGGTGCGTCAGCTTCTGGTAAAGCTCCTACTGTAACACTAGGCGGTAGCTTAGATACACAGTTTGGTACTAAAACTGAAAAAAATGCATTCAAATCTAACTCTTCTGGTCAAAAACTTAGCACTTCTGGTATCGTTAACGATACAAGTGTTCATGTTAAAGTTGACGGTGCTGCTCATGGCATGAAATATGGTGGGATGATCAAAGTTAATGCTGATACTTCAGATACCAAGGTTGGCGAAAATTCAGTAGCTCATCAAACCATGATGTATGTTGAGTCATCAATGGGTAAACTTGAAGCTGGTAGCTATACCGGTGCTTATGATGCTATGAAAGTTAGCGGAGCTTCTTTGGCTCGTGCGACTGGTGGTATCGACGGTGACTGGAAATTCTGGGCTAACACAGACGTAGATGGCGGAGTTAATCCTGCAACAGGTGCTGGTGTCAATAGCTTGATTGTGTCTCCAACACTTCCAACTGCTATGGACAAATCTTACTCAGCTAATGCTTCTAAGGTTACTTACTACTCACCTATTTTTGCTGGTTTCAGACTTGGTGTTTCTTACACTCCTGATACAAACCAACATGGTACTGTAACAAATCTTAGAGCTGTTGCTAAAAATTTTGGTCCGGATTTGAACACTATAAGCAACCAAACCAGATCTTATAAAAATGTTTTCCAAGGTGGTTTGTCTTATAAAGGTAAATTTGATAAAGTTGGTTTCAGATTTTCTGCATTAGGTGAAGCTGGTACAGCTAAGAAAGTAGCTCTTGTTGGTTCTAATACTGCTGATAGACATGACCTAAGAGCTTGGGAATTAGGCGCTAGAGTTTCTTACATGGGCTTTGGATTAGCTGGTTCTTATGGTGACTGGGGTAAATCTGGTCTTGCTAAGGATATTACTGATGCTGTCGGCGTTACAACTGCTGTAAGCGGAGCTAAATCTGGTAAGTACTGGACAGCTGGCGCTAACTACGTTTATAATAACTATGGCGTAAGCTTTGGTTACATGAATTCTGAAAACGGTGGTTTTGGTTCAAATCTTGTTACCAAGACTTATAGCCCACTTAAAGGTAAAGCAAATGTTTACTC
>JAJTHY010000165.1 GCA_021298045.1 Candidatus Jidaibacter sp. | reverse complement strand
CATAAGCTCATAATTTTGTGGCGCATCATATGTCCACATAAAGTATGGAACAATAAAGTTCATGCAGCAAAATACGCCAAAGGTTATGTAGTTTGCTCCATATTTTTGAAATCTGTTATTGGCATAATTTAGTATGTTGCTGGGTGTGGGTATAAAGCTTTGAAGTTTTTTCATAAGCCCCCCAATTTGTTTAATAAGATGGTGAGAATGTCCCTGATTATTTTTAGTTAGAATTTTATTTTTATTGGCAATGTAAGAAGCAAAAAATACTAACCCACTTGCTATAATGCCCAACAAAGCGGATAAGTCAGGCGTATTTTGCATTGCTGGGAAGATGTTGCTTTTAAGTAGTATATACCAAAGCACAAAAATAGAAAAAGCGCTCGCCACAGAATAAAGGAAAGTACGCTTTAATACGCGCATACCCATTATACCACAAATGAGGGGTATAGTAATTAAAGGCCCCCATAGGCCAACAGCATAAAGTTCTAGTGCCATAATGCTTTGAAAATGTGTGGCCATTAAGATTGCTGAGCCGCCAAGGATAAGAGTCATGAGCTTGGTTACAAACAATTCGTTTATCTTCACACTATTGCCCAAAGCGGGTTTTAAAAAGTCGTGCACCAAGGAAATGCCAGCCGAATGAAGGAATGAATCAGCAGTAGACATTATAACCGCAAGTATTCCAGCAATAGCAAAGCCGCGTATTACCGGCGGCAACATATCATTAATGATGTTTGGTAGCGCAAGTGCAGGCTGTGCAAGTGTAGGGTACATAAGTAAAGCGACGAAACCTATTAGCATCACCATCAGCTCAAAAGGTATGGTAAAGATACCACCCACATTGAACATTTGAGAAATCTGTTTTTTGTTCCTGCTCATCAGCATTCTTTGCACAATCGGTGGGCTTACAAGAAATGCAGGGAATAAACCCCATACAAACCAAGTATTAAGATATTCCCAGAACTTATCGTGCTCTAGTACATAAAGCTTTTCTTTTGGAATGTTGTCAAATATGTATCCAATACCTCCAACATGGCTAACTGCTATATTAGCAATTAATGGTACCATCACAATCAATATTGCAAACTGAATGACATCGGTAATTGTAACGGCTCTCATGCCACCAAAGGACGAGTAAATGACCAAAACCCCACCACCGATCAATATACCTAAGTCGGCGCCAGTATGGAAGGTTGAGTCAAACGTAAATCCAATTGCTTTAATTTGCGCAGCCACAATACTTATGCAAAATAAAAATCCAACGATCCCAGTAATAATTTGTCCGGGTTTGCCATAGAATTCATGCATTAAATCTCCCACAGAGGTCTTACCCAAAAAACGAACCATGTTGGGAGCGACATAAATAGATATAAAGATATATGCCATTATAAAACCTGAGGTTGCAAGTATCATTATTACGCCATCGCGATAAACATTCTCTGTTATGCCAATAGTGCTTGTGCCTCCCATAATGGTGGCGAGCAATGTGATAATCAAAACTGGAGTATCGTATATGCGATTAGCAATAGCGTAATCTTTGACGCTCTTAACATTTCTGCCAACATATACGCCCACTATTAGTGTTATAAGCATATAAGCGGCTATTATCAGATGATCTATGTTAAAAGTTGCAAGATTATCAAAATTTAGCATGTATGTACCCCTATTTGAACTCGGAGTATATTTACTCTTTTTTGGGCAAGCAAGCTAAATTTAATTGAATCTTCCCATTATAACTTTAGTTCTTCCATATTCGCGTTGATCAAGCGCGGTGAAATTATCCGGTAAAGTTATAGGTTCCCTTATCAAAGCTTCGATAATCACGATGTGATTATCATGTAGCGGCAGGGTTTTTTCAATCGAAGCTAAAATCTTACTAGCTATCTCTGCGGTGTAGGGAGGGTCTATATATACTATGTTAAATTTGTCTGGCAGAGGCATTAAGTTGGTTGCGTCAGAAGTAATGAAAACAGAGTTTTGTTCTTCTTTAAGATGGGCAATATTAGTTTTGGCAAGTTTTATTTGCGCATAGTCTCTATCGATAAAGTAAACCTTTGCTGCCCCCCGCGATAAAGCCTCTATCCCAAACGCGCCAGAACCGCAGCAGATATCGGCAACTAGCGCATCTTTAATTAGATCTGGCTCCACGAATTTTGAATGGGCTATAAGGTTGAACACTGCCATCCTAGTCTTTTCGGTGGTAGGGCGGTATTTAACCTCAGTTCCTTTTAGCTGAGTGATAATTGGCTTATTTTTATATTTTCCAGTAGTGATGCGCATATATGTAAAAAAATATTTTCCGAAAAACAATATATAGTATCTTGATTTAAATTTCATTACAAAATATAGTATTTTGTGAAACAAAATTTAACCAGGAGAATTTATGTCTCTATTAGATGCAGAACCAATTTTCAAGCCATTTGCTTATCCATGGGCGTATGATGCATGGAAAATTCAGCAGCAAATCCACTGGTTGCCCGAAGAAGTGCCAATGGCAGATGATGTGAAAGATTGGAAGCAGAACCTTACCGATGCAGAAAGGCATTTGCTTACGCAAATATTTAGATTCTTCACCCAAGCAGACATTGAGGTGAATAATTGTTATATGAAGCATTACACTCAGGTTTTTAAGCCTATAGAAATTCAAATGATGCTTTCTGCTTTCTCGAATATTGAAACTATCCACATAGATGCCTACTCGCATTTACTTGATACTTTAGGCATGCCGGAAGTAGAGTACCAGGCCTTTATGAAGTACAAGGAGATGAAGGACAAGTATGACTATATGCAACAATTCAATGTCAACTCCAAGAAAGACATCGCAAAAACCTTAGCGGTTTTCGGTGGGCTTACGGAAGGGTTGCAGCTGTTTGCTTCATTTGCGATGTTACTCAATTTCCAGCGCTTTGGTAAAATGAGAGGGATGTGCCAGATTGTTGCTTGGTCTGTGCGTGATGAAACTCTACATACCAATTCAATCATCAAACTGTTTAGAACGTTCATTACTGAAAATTCCGAAATTTGGGATGATGAGCTGCGCGCTGAGTTAGCAGAAGCATGCAAGACAATCATTGAACACGAGGATGCATTTATTGACTTAGCATTTGAGTTTGATGGTGCGATTGAAGGTTTAACAGGGCATGATGTAAAAATGTATATCCGCTATATCGCTGACCGTAGGCTTAATCAGTTAGGTATGGATTCAATATATAATATTGAGCGCAATCCACTGCCTTGGTTGGATGAGATATTAGGAGCTCCCGAGCATACCAATTTCTTTGAAAATCGAGTAACGGAATATGCGAAAGCTGCGACTAGGGGAACTTGGGATGAGGCTTTTTCAGCGATGATGGATTTAGACAAAAAGCAAGCTGCTTAAAATTTGGTATACTCTGTTAACTTGAAAAATTGACGTTGTCTCTATATACCATTTCTGGTAAATAACTTTACACATGCGCTTCGATCTTTGCTTTTATGGTTTGATGTGAAAGTTTGAAATATATAAAATATTACTGCACTTTCCCACCTTCCCACAAAATCAAATCTCTTCACGCATCTGCTAAGTATATTTACCGGAAAATGGTATAATTTGCGCATCCGCACCTATTTAATTATAGGCTTACGGTGCTCAATTACAAAGACT
>JAJTHY010000144.1 GCA_021298045.1 Candidatus Jidaibacter sp. | reverse complement strand
CATGCTCCCCGACACGTAAGTTAAGGAATAGTTAAGAAATAGAAGGATAGATTGAAAACAAAGGGGAATTGAGGTATAAGGTGACTTTTTGCAGAAAGGACACCTTATGAAAGAATATATACAGCAGTTTTTCGAAATATGCACGCCCGAAATTAAGCTTGCAACAGATTTAATAATGGGGTTATGCGAAGGGCGTAAAGTGAGCGGAACAGCGCTAGCTTACTATGTTAGCGGAGATGCTTCAATCAAATCTAAACAAAGAAGAATCGAGAGATTTTACAATAAAAGGCGTATCGAGCCAAGTTATCTGCTTGAAGCAATAAAGAATATTTTTGGCAAAGAAAAGTTCACCCTATCATTTGATCGAACCAATTGGAAATATGGCGCAAAGAGTATTAATGCATTTGTAGCTTTTGCATTCAGAGGAGAGGTTGGTAGTTTATTAAATTTGAAGATGCTGGATAACAAAGGTGGTAACAGCAAAACAGAAGATAGAATTGCAATGGCAAAAGCGGTAATAGCAAAATATGGAAAGGAAAATATAAAAAGTATCTTTGGAGATCGGGAATTTTTCAGCATTGAATTTGCAAGTTGGTTGGGTGAAAATGATGTACCTTATGCGATCCGAGTAAAGGAAAATTTAGACTTTGTACAACCATATTTAGCTAGCGGCACCAAAAAGGGTAAGACGTTCAAAAATATATTAATTAGTGATTTAAATGGGGTTAAGATAAGGGGTGATTTAAGTGTGAAAAAGCTTGATGGGGAGTACTTAATTTTAGTATCTCAAAAGGTAAATAATCCATTAAAAGAGTATAGGCAAAGGTGGTCAATAGAAAGGTTTTTCAAGATGTTGAAAACAGGAGGGTTAAACATAGAGGACACAAAAATGGTGGATCCTAAAAGGATTGAGATTTTGTTTTTACTATGTGGAATTGCATATTTGATATGTGTAAAAATGGGGGCATACAGGCATCAAAAAGTGAGGGCAATTCGGAAGAAAATACAATATAAATGCCATGAATATTCTTACTTCAGATGGGGCATAGACTGGTTAAAAGAGTTAATAATGCAGGGTCCAGATATAATTAAGCGGCTTGCAGCCCAGATATTACCATGCTTTCAACCATGATGTCGGGGAGTATGGTTATGCGCTTCACTTGTTTTCATAATTTTCCTTTATCCAATTAATTACTATGATTATATTAAATAATCACTTACTATTCAATATATTTTTCAAAACTACCTCATAAGAAGATTTAACAAATTTGGGTGAGCCTAGGAAATTATTCGTATTAAAGCTGAAGGCATAAACCTTTCCATCCTGGCCCATAACGAAACCTGTTAGGGCAAAGACATGGTCAAGCGTGCCAGTTTTAGCATTTAATCTCCCCTCCCAATTGGCATTATTAAATACTTCTGCAAGTGTTGGAGTTGCGGCGTAATAATGAGTTCGCATTTCTGGATCTTTGTGAATAACCGCAAGTAATGTAGTCATGAACTCAACGGTCACAAAATTTTTCTTCGAAAGGCCGGAGCCATCAACCACCTGAATTTTTTCGGGATCGAACCCTAATTCCTGTAAAGATTCTTTTAAAAATTCTTGCACTAAAAACCAACTTGCCGGCTTTTTAAATCTTTTGTATGTCATTAGGCGTACCAAGCTATCTGAGATATGATTGTCAGAGTAATACATGACTTTACGCAATAAACTTGGTAGTGGCTCAGAGTTATGTTCCACAGCACTTACCGCTGAGGCTGGAACTTTATCAAATGCTACTTTGCTCACTACTATATTATGTTTTTTGAGCAATGCTTGAACTACATCATATGCGTATTTTTTAGGGTCGGTGACGGCTATTTGTAACTTCTGCGGAATATCGGTAGCCCCATAGCAGCCTGTTAGATTATATTCATTAACTCCGGTTGCAAATAGCTCAAGAGGACACAAAGCATCTTCGCTATGCATAGCGTTGTTTTTAAGTTTTAAAAAACTCGGTTGGTTTAATGGCATGTAAGCAAAATCCGCTCCTTCAACCTTATTAAAGATTACATAGTTTTGATCTATGCTAAAAGCAGAGATAGGTGCAGCATAGGAAAATTTCAGGTTGTCTACGGATGTGCCAGGAGCATATGGTTCCTCACTAAAAATATCTCCATCTAAATAAACGGCCAAGAACTTATTCTTCTTAGGTAATAATGAGAACATGTTGTCCAAATTTTGCAGCGTAAGCGTAGGGTCGCCTGAAAATTTTATATATAGATTATTTGCATCTGTAAGCATTTGCGTTTTGTATTGAAATGCTTTTCCTAATTTTTTTAGCGCTAGGTAAAAAGTCAAAGTCTTAAGCGTGCTGCCCGGGTTTAAAAGAACATCCGTATTTCCCGCATGTAGTACCTTGCCGTTTTCAACATCAATTATTCTGGCGGAGGTGATAGAACCAGCTGGAAGCTCCATAGCATTTGCTTGCGAAGCGCAGAGTAAAATGCATAGAAGTAATATTTTAAATAGGTACATAAGTTGCAAATATTAATAATTATTTGCCCAGTATATCTTGCATATCGTTATTTTGCATAGCAGTTTCAGTAAATTTTGCTCCAGTGAAATTTATAAATTGCAATTTAGAATCTGTGATGGTCGCCCTGGAAAAGTCAGCATTTGTGAAATTCAGTTTCTTGCCAAATAAGCTATTGAGTCTAGCTCCAGCAAGGTTGCTATAAGAAAAATTCACACCTCTTAGGATGGAGGATGAAAGGTCCGCTCCTACTAATGAAGAATTTGTAATGGATGCGGTATTTATTTGTGCTTTGGTCATAACTGTCCCGTCCAGAACCACATTATCCAATATTGCATCATCTAGCAAAATTCCTATCATTTGTGCACTCTTTAAAGTGGCGCCAGTGAAGTCTGAGGCTTCCGCATAAGACTTTGTTAAGTTAGCACCAGTGAAATTGGATTCCCTAAAATTACCAGCAAATAATATGGTGTCAGAAAAGTTGGAATTTAAAGCAACCGCTTTGATAAAAGTAGATGCATAAAAATTGGTTTTAGTAAAATCAGCTTGAGATAGGTTGGCTGAATCAAAATTAGAAAATCTGAGCTTTGAGTCTGAGGATAGCGCTCCTTCGAAGTTAGCGCTAGAAAAATTGCTTTCTTCGAACCTGGCACCATCCATTATAGAAAATGTAAAGTTCGCTCCTTTGAATCTTGCATTGATGCCATGAATGCCGGATAAATCTGATTCAGAAAAATTTGCGGTATCTGCAAAAACACTGTTAAAAATAGCCCCCTTTCCACTAACGCCTTTAAAGCTGGAACTCGCAATGGTGGCATTGGTAAAATTAGCTTTGTCCAACTTTGCGCCGTCAAAATTACAATCTTCAGCAAATGCCTGACTAAAATCGGACCCAGTTAAGTTAGCATCCTTAAAATTCGCACTTATGACTTCTGCGCCGGAAAAGTTTATATTGGATAAATCAAGCCCAGAGAAATCATACCCCAGATCTCTACTGAGGTTTATTAAATAGCCTTCAGTGCGTTGTTTACTCAAATACTTGACTACGTCATCTCTACTTAATTTGCCATCAGCTAGCACCTGGGCGGGCATAAGAAATAATAGCAACAATATTGTGTAAGTCCGGATACCAACCATATTTAATGAAAAAAAGTTCCTAGATATACTTTTTTACAAGTTCTTCGGCTATTTGTACAGCATTTAAAGCGGCGCCCTTTCTTAGATTATCTGAGACTATCCAAAGGCTTAGGCAATTAGCAGCGGATTTATCTTCTCTAATTCTGGATACAAACACATGATCTTCACCAACCGTTTCAATAGGGGTTGTGTAGCCCATCATTCTTTCTGGATCATCACTGACTAATATCCCGTCTGCATTCTCCAAAATTTCCCGCGCCTCGCTTACGGAAATTGGGTTTACGAATTCCACATTTACAGACTCACTGTGGCCTATAAACACAGGGACTCTAACACAGGTCGCAGAAACTTGAATGGCGGGATCCAATATTTTTTGTGTTTCAGCAATTATTTTGCTTTCTTCTGCAGTATTGCCATCTTCATCAAACTCACCTATATGGGGTAATACGTTGAAAGTAATTTGTTTTGGAAATACTTTTCTTGAT
Source organism: Candidatus Jidaibacter sp. (assembly GCA_021298045.1). GTDB lineage: Bacteria > Pseudomonadota > Alphaproteobacteria > Rickettsiales > Midichloriaceae > JAJTHY01. Next base: position 4,270 of record JAJTHY010000144.1, on the reverse strand, counting down.
AAAGAATCTGCCATTAATCGCTGCTTAGTTTGATCGTAAAGCTCATCCATAGCTTTTTTACCTGCGCCTGATACAGATTGAAATGTTGTAACCACTATACGTTTAATTGTTGCAACATCATGTAGAGGCTTAAGCGCCACCAACATTTGCATTACTGCACAATTGGGATTGGAGATTATATTAGTGTGTTTATACTCTTCAAGCTTTTCGATGTTAACTTCTGTAACAATTAAGGGGATATTTGGATCAGTTCTGAAATACGAAGTATTGTCTATCACCACAGCATTTTCTGCTGCAATTTTTGCATATTGTTCAGAAACTTGTGCTCCCGCAGAAAACAATGCTATATCAACATTGCGGAAGTCAAAGCCATCTAAATTGTTTACCTCTAAAACTTGATTACCAAAAGTAATCTTTTTTCCAACTGATCTATGAGATGCCAAAGGGTAAAGATTTTTCACTGGAAATTCTCGTTCGGCGAGAATATTTATCATAGCCCTCCCTACATTTCCAGTTGCCCCAACTATAGCCAAATTAATAGCCATGATATCTACCTACTTATTATTTACTTAAGAGTTGGCATTATATCAGTTTTCAAATTTTGCACAAAAACATTTATAAAATAACATAGGGCTGATACAGTTGGGATATTGCAAATTTTAATCATGAGTATGAAGTACAAATTCACGTTAATTGCCATACTGACCTTCATTCCTGTATTGTGCTACGCAAATGCAGAATTGATAAATGAATGTGAGATCACCCCGCAAATATGGTTGGATGTAACGCCACCACCCATGCAAAAAACTAATAATTTACGTAGGTTGGTTGGGGCCTCTGAATTCGCAAAGGGCGTTCCTATACTTCTGGAAGGGACAGTTGTAGATGAGTTATGCGTACCTATATCCAACGCTATTGTGGAAATTTGGCAAGCTGATAGTACAGGTGAAATAACTTATAAAACAACCGGTAGTGAAAAAGGAGATAAAAATTTTGCTGGAACCGGCACCTTTATAACTGATAACATGGGAAATTATAGATTTATTACTATAATGCCTGGACCTATTTCTCAGTCTAGAGCGCCGCATATAAACATTCGAGTAAAACACAGAGATTTTCAGCCATTGGAGAGCATTATTTATTTTGACAACAGCCATCTAAATGTAAAAGATTCTATACTAAATAAGGAAGTAAAAGCTTCGAAAAGAAATTTGTTGATTGCAAAAGCAGAAAAATATAGTAAGAATAGTATGGAAGACGGTGTTTTATACCGCCTTAACGTTTGCATAGACGGTAAAAACAAATATAAAAAATATTAAACTCTAAAGGAGATTAAAATGAAAAAAGTATCTGCTATTCTTTCAGGCCTTGCTATAGCTCTAGTTTCTATGAGCGTTAACGCTTCTGATGCTGCTAAAAAAGAAGATGGCCATGCAGGCGAAATGCATAAAGAAATGAACAAAGAAATGCCTGCTAAAAAAGATGATGCTAAAAAAGATGAAATGAAGAAATAAATTTCTTTTCTATTCTTTTAAAAAAGCTCGTCATAAACTGGCGAGCTTTTTTATTGGTATTAATTCTTTTGACAAAATAAAATTGAAGCAGTTGTTGATGCAATGACTAATAATAAAGTAACGTAAATGTACTCAAAGTGTTTGAGTGATAAATTGTTAAGTATAAGCAACGCTGCAATAACTAGAATGCCTAATCCACTAACTTTTAACTGTTTAGCAAAGTGAGAACTTCTGCGCGAAAGATTTGTAACCATACCAATTACTACAATAATGGCTAATATTATATTGAAAGCTGGCCATATTATTCTTTGCATTGCATGCACGATATGCTGCTTGCGAGTATGTTGGCTTTTATTAGAGGCATTAAGCAATTCATGTAGGAAAAGTTCATTTGCATCTAGGTTTCTAGAACTGCTTTTGTTGGTCTCCATCTTTAGACCAAAATTATAACTTTTGAAAAATCCTAAATTTATTTGGTTCTTCACTTTATCTTCTACCTGATGACTACCTTCAGTTAGCACAAAGCCAGGCCCTTCATCCCCAATAACCAATATGCCATAATTAGCCATAATAGTTAAAGGCTTATCTTTATTACGTAGGTCATAGATGAATATGCCTTTATATTTGAAATCATCTATTTTTTCATCAACATATATGGTGATGGCATCATTCTTTGTATTAAAAACTCCCTCTTCAAAAGAAGCATTGATAATTGTTTCTTTAAGGATTTGCTGCATATCCTTAAAGCCTTGGTATGATTTTGGCAGAAAGTAAAGTGAGATACTTAAATGTATTAAAACCGTAAACGCTACAACGCCTGAAATAGCACGACAGAGCTGCATGTTACTGATGCCAGAACATTTTAAAATTACTAACTCGTTATTGGCTTCTAAGCTAGCAAATGTTGTTATGCCGGCAAAAAATAATGCAAGGGGCACGCATACATAAGACATTGGAATTATTAGAAAGCTTGTAATATTAAAGAATGTTGCAATATCAATGCCTTGCAATGTTATTAATTCCAAAAATCTGAGTGATTGGGTTAGCCAGATGATGGATATAAAAATGCAATAAATTATGGTGAAATAAAACAAAAGCCGCTTTTGAATATACTTTGAGTAAATGGCCAACATCTTTCTAAATGAGCTTAAGACAATACAGTTTAAGCCTTGATAATACCTTTTATATTATAAAAAGCTACATCATTGCTATAAAATTATGAGGTCCCTAAGTGGTACCGAAACTTATGCAATGCAAACATTAATTATCGTTAACTGAAGTAAAATTAAGAGTCTTAATTAATTCTCTGCTTGCACGGAAGTATAAAGAACCTCTGTCATCTGCTTCTATGATTTCGCCACTCTTAGGGTTTCTCACCTTCCCTTTAGCGCGCCTTTTAACAACTAAAGACCCAAATCCTCTGATTTCAACACGATCACCGCAAACTAGTGCCGTAGCCATTTCATCAAAAATTATGTTTATAGCCCTCTCCATATCGGCGCCAGCAACAGTGGGATGTTTACCACAAATCTCAGTTACTAACTTCTTTTTATTTAGGCTTGGCTTTTTTTTCATCATGACTAAAACCTATTGTGTCTATTATTAGCTTATTTTAAGAAAAATACCTAAATATGTCTAGAAGTAATAAATTAAATTATTGTTAACAGCTGCTTTTATCATTTGAGAAATATTTGAATAAGTCTCTAAAATTCTGTCAATGCGACTTTCTTTTGGGTCTATGTCATAATCTTTAACATTTATAGAGGCATTCAACTTGGCGGTAGATACAATCCAATCGTATGCTGTGTCTTCATCTCCTAAGGCATCTACCAAACCAAGTGAAAAAGCCTGCCTTCCTGTGTACGCCCTACCATCGGCAAGCGGAAGTAATTTTTCCAGCGGAATATTTCTCCTTTCAGAAACTAGCCCCACAAAGAAATCGTAGGTATCTCTGATTATTAATTCCATGGAGCGCTGCATTTCAGGTGTTAAATGCTCAGTTGGAATAGGACCGCCCTTAAGAGGAGAAGACTTAAAGTTATGGAATTTCACGCCCAACATGTCTGCAAGCTTTGTAATTTCGAAACTTTGTGCTATAACGCCGATAGACCCAGTAATGGTAGCTTCATGGGCAACTAAGTGATCTGCTCCAAGTGAAAGCATATAGCCGGCAGATGCTGCTATATCGCTCATCACTACGGATACTGGCTTTTCTCTGGCTATTTTACGTATAGCTAAATATAAGTTTTCTCCTCCGACTGCTGTTCCTCCAGGACTATTTACATGAATAATAACCCCTTTGACGTTCTTACTAACTGCGAGCTTGGCCAAATTATCTATTCTAGGTAAGACATCATAAATAGGGCCATCAATCGATATTCTGGCTATATGTTCTCCATCCAGAGGATGGCCTGATTTAAAATCTCTTCCAGCTAATAACGAAAACGCAAGTAGCAGAGAAATCCCAATGGCAAGTAGTCTCCAATTAAGCATTTGTTTTTTTAGAGTCATGCGATCTATTATTTGATCTGGAGTAAGCGCCATAAGATATTTTTTATAAATTGATATTAGTTCAATTTAGCAATCATATACTTCTAAAGCAATTACTTATTGAAGTATATAGCTAAACCCTTATAAAATGGCTATGAAAAATACAACAAATCTCCACCTCTTAGTCATCCTCGCTATTGCTTGGGATCTTAAGATTCCTGAACTGCGTGCGGAATGACAATTAAAGCAAAAACCGTGCCTTTTTT
>JAJTHY010000077.1 GCA_021298045.1 Candidatus Jidaibacter sp. | reverse complement strand
GACTATGAGTAGATGGAGCGCCACATTCACAGCGAAGATTTTAGAGGTTTTTGCTTTAAATTACAAGGTATTAATTGAAGCTTTTATCCATGTTCGTGTTGTAACGCCGTTGCTTCTGAATTTTAATGCGGTCGCCCTGTAGGCGTAAGTAATTGGAAGAATCATAATTTTATATACTGTTGAATCATTTGAAAAAATAAAGTATACTTACGCAAGGATAAGGTAACTTATGGGAAATGTAACAAATTTAAGTATTGAAGTTAATTTACCGGAAGTCAAAGACAGAGCTGTTAGGCTCATATCTGCACTTACGGGAGAGAATTCTTTACACCTAAATAAAATGCATATTGGTGAGTTGATTCAATATCTAAGCAATTTAATGAAATGTAAAGAAGAGCAAATACAACAGCTTTTGGTGGAGCATGACCAAAACCAAGAGTTGGATGAAGTGTCCTTGGCTATGCTTTGGAAGTTGGTTAACAAAGGCGTTGTTAAAGGCAAAAAGCATTCTCTTGGCAGTATTCCAGAAGCAAGTTTTAATCAGTTAAAATTTATTATGGCAATACTTGGAGACAATGCTCGCTTTAGGGTTGAGAATGGCTTGGGCAGAGCGGGATCTACCATCACCACATCAACTGTACAAAAGCCAACCGCGAATCTCATTAATTCGACTTCCTTCTTCTCTTCTAAACAAGCTGCTGTAGCTATAAATTCTATTGCTAACAGCAATGTTCTTTCTGCGAATAAGTAATCTACCCAGTTAAGAAAGGGCTTGATGTGCTCCGTTAACTTGAAAAATAAGGTTGTCTCTATTGTAATTTGCGCGTCCGCACCTATTTATTATAGGCTTACGGTGCTAAATTATAAAGACTCCTAGCACTTTTTCAAGTTTCCTATCGTCTACTGCTTTTGTGTATTATATAAAGCGAAAGCCTTAGACTAAATTAACTATTTGATATGGACTATCCAAAGAAACCGCCAAAACTTCAGCATTAAAAACCTCTCCTCGCTTTAAGTCCAGCATTTGATAGCTACCAATTAAAATGCCTGATGCTGTTTTTAAGTTAGCCGAGCTTGTATAAGTATAAGATCCACCTGCTGGTATAATAGGCCTTACACCAGATACTCCATAAACTCTTCTCTCATAGTAAAGACCCATTGTATCTATAATTTTCCGATATCTACTTAGAAGCTGCACATCTGTTTTGCCAAAATTATTTATAGTAATTTTATAAGACCATACATAAGTGCTTTCTAGGCAAGAACATTGCCTGCCAATAAATCTGGGCCTAATGTCAAATTCTATATTGTTAGCTATTTCAATAAAGCTTTTCATAAATCCGGGGGTTATTTGCAAAAAAGATATTAACTCAACCTAAGGTAATAATGCCAGATATTTTTTTAGCTAATTCCTCAATTTTTGATTTATCTTTCCCTTCAACTAAAATTCTTATTAATTTTTCAGTACCTGATTTTCTTATTAACACCCTGCAATCTTTAGAATATTGATCTATAAGTGACTCTATGGAATTACTAATCTCGGTTACTTCTAATGGATTTTTTTCTGAAAATTTAATACTTTTGTTTACCTGTGGTTGCAACTCAAATGGTCGACATATAGAACTCAACTTCTTTTTGCTCTCAACCAATAACGATAAGACCTGCAAAGCAGCAACAATGCCATCACCAGTATGAGAGTAATGTGAAAGTATAATATGGCCAGACTGCTCTCCTCCAAACGAAACCCCCTCCTCACGCATTTTTTCAGCCACATATCTGTCGCCCACCAATGACCTGTGCACCTTAATGCCAAGAAGCCCCATATACTCATCCAAAGCGCCATTAGACATTTGTGTGACTACAATTGCTTTTTCGTTTAAATGATTCTCTTTAAGCATTTTAGCGGCGATCATCGCAATTAAATGATCCCCATGAACCACCTGCCCTTTTTCATCACAAATTAGCACCCTATCTGCATCACCATCAAGCGCAATACCAATATCTGCCCTGGTTTCAATTACCCTTGAAATCATGGCTTCCGGATGTGTAGAACCGCATAATTGATTGATATTAACACCATCAGGGTTAACACCTAACTTAATTACTTCAGCCCCTAATTCCCAAAAAATAGTAGGAGCCAAATTATAAGCCGCACCATTAGCGCAGTCTATTACGATGCGCAACCCAGAAAGTTCTGTACCTTTAGGGAAGGAACGCTTTACATGCTCTATATACCTACCAGGAGCATCATCAAGGCGCTTAGCCCTTCCCAATAATTCTGGTGAGACGGACATCTTGTTAAAATCACCTGTAAGGATAATATTTTCCAATTCATCTTCTACGCTATCATTAAGCTTTTGCCCATCTGGGCCAAATAGTTTTAAGCCATTGTCTTGGTAAGGATTATGAGAAGCGGATATCATAACACCAAGGTCAGCCCTTAAAGATTTTATTAAGAAAGATACAGAAGGCGTAGGCATAGGACCTACCATTATAACATCCATTCCTGCCGCAATAAATCCAGAAACTAGCGCTGGTTCAAGCATATAACCAGATAGCCTGGTATCTTTAGCTATTATAACTCTGTTGCGGTGCCCACCGCGTTTGAAATAATGTCCAGCTGCCATACCAAATTTTTGTACTAAATCACAGGTCATAGGGTATATATTTGCAGTTCCCCTAATGCCGTCAGTACCGAATAATCTTGAGCTCATATTTCAAATAAAAGTTAATCGCTGACAATAGTATCATATAAAATGATTGCTGTACAGTTTACTATGCACTACTAATATACTGTATTAGTTAACATAAAAAAGGCGCTATAGCTGTGAGCGGCGATGATTTTGAAATAGCAGGGTGCAAAATAAGCATAGGCGAGCGCAAGCGTCTTGAAATACCAGTTGCAAGCTTGTTTGATTATACAGCAATATCTATCCCAGTTGAAGTTATAAGAGGGATCAAGAAAGGCCCAACAATGTTTGTTTCTGCTGCAATCCATGGTGATGAAATTATTGGAGTTGAAATATTAAAAAGATTACTAGCGCGCAAAGAACTCAAAAAAGTGCGCGGAACTTTAATAGTAGTTCCTATAGTTAATCCATTCGGATACAATAATAACACCCGATATTTACCAGATCGTAGAGATTTAAACCGTTGTTTTCCAGGGTCAGAAAAAGGGTCTCTTGCATCCAGAATTGCGCATACCTTTATGAATGAGATAATCAAAAAATCTGATTATGGCATAGACATCCATTCCGGAGCAATTCATCGATTTAACTTTCCGCAAGTGAGGCTTGCATTTAAAGATTCCATTGAAATGAAAATGGCAAAGGCTTTTGGAGCGCCAGTAATATTGAATTCTCCATTGAGGGATGGAACTTTAAGACAATCAGCTAGTGCTTTGGGAATAAAAACAATTCTCTACGAAACTGGAGAAGCTTTGCGGTTTGACGATTATGGGATAAATATTGGATTACATGGCATATTGAATGTAATGCGTGAAATCGATATGTTAAAAACCAGCGAAATCGACCCTCCTCCATTAAATGTTATGACAGCGAAATCTAGTTACTGGCTCAGAGCACCAAAAAGCGGAAGTCTGCGCATGTTAAAAAAGATTGGATCTTTTGTGCAACCTGGTGAATTAGTTGGGGTTGTGTCAGATCCTTATGGAGACAGAGAAGCTCAGATAACCTCTGCAACACCAGGTGTTATAATATGTGTCGCAACAATGCCCCTTGTAAATAGAGGAAACGCTATAGTCCACTTAGCAACCCTTGAAGATATGGCTATGGGAGAAGAAGTTTCCGAAAGTTCATTGGTGTTAGATAAAGACATAGATATAGAAAATGAGGATTGGTTTGTAAATAAGAAGTCGTGAATATTAAAACTCTACAGCCATTTAATTCGTCACTGCTGCAGCGCAGTTCTCTTAGTCATCCCGCACTTGATGCGGGATCTTAAGACAGGATTCCTGCCTTCGCAGGAATGACGAAGTCTCTGCGACAAAAGCCATGCATCACTGATAACGCAAGCGTTTGATAGATTAGTGAGACTCACTATCTATTATTTTCGTTACCTTATACTAAATCTCGCATCAAGTGCGGGATGACATTTAAAGGCAAATGTCCTGCTATTTTATAGCGGATTAGCTATAATACTTATATT
>JAJTHY010000035.1 GCA_021298045.1 Candidatus Jidaibacter sp. | reverse complement strand
TGGAGGCTTATTATTTTTAGGAGCTTTGTATACAAGTTTATTTTTCAGATGTATCATATTAGGTATATTAAAAACAGTATCCGGAGTTTGCCCAGCATTTATAATGTCTTTGCGCATTGCTTCGGTTATTGCAATTATGGCGTTGGAGCCAAATAGATACTCAAACCTTGTATTATTATGGCTAACTGCGATTAGGGGGACACTAGGTTTTGCCATCCTAAATAAGTAAGAAGCTCTGGCGCCATGGGTGATTATACAATCTGGCTTTTCTTTTTTAATGAGCTTGGATATAGCGCGCACTGCGAATGGGTCAAACCTATTGAAATTGTGAATTTCAGCATACTTTCCTGGCACTGATTTTTTAACAGCTGCTTTTGGGTGGATGACTGATAATACATCATTACCTTGCATTTGGAGCGCCTGTGTATAGTCGAGAAACGCTTGCTCCAGGCCACCTAGTTTTTTAGAAAACATGACGTTAAAAATTTTCATAACTCTAACCTAAGCTGCATCTTTCAATTTAGTTGTTTGTATACCATACTTAATGAGCACCTCAGACAGTGAGTTGCAGAAGTAATCTATCATTTCATCTGTATGTAAAGGCGTAGGTGTTACCCTTAAGCGCTCTGTACCACGAGGTACGGTTGGGAAATTAATATGCTGAACATATATGCCATAATCTGAGAGCAAGGTATCGGAGATTTCTCGAGCTTTGTTAGGGTTTCCAATCATAATGGGGATAATATGCGTAGGGTTTTCTAAGTAAGATATGCCAAGGATATCTAGGCCATCTTTCACTTTAGTTATAGCGCTTTTATGAGCCTCCCTTTCCACGGAGCTAGTTTTTAAATGCTGCACAGAAGCCATTGCTGCCGCGCATACTGCTGGTGGTAATGTGGTTGTGAAGATAAACCCTGGGGCGTAACTTCTAATCGCATCTATAATTTCTTTATTTCCAGTTATATAGCCGCCAATAACTCCATAAGCTTTGGCAAGAGTGCCTTGGATTATATCAATTTCATTCTGAGCTCCGAGCATTTCAGCTACTCCAGCACCTCTGTTTCCGTAAAGGCCAACTGAGTGCACTTCGTCAATATAAGTAAGAGCATTATATTTTTTAGCTAGAGCGCATATTTCCTTGATCGGAGATATATCCCCTTGCATTGAATATACGGATTCAAAAATTATTATCTTTGGGCAATCACTTTGATACTGCTTTAGTTTTTCTTCCAAATCAGACATATCAGAATGTTTGAAAATAACTTTTTCGCATTTACTGTCGCACACACCTTGAATTATAGAGGCATGGTTCATTTCATCGGAAAACATTACTATGTTTGGAATTATTTTTCCTAGTACTGATAAAGTAGCTTGATTAGATATATAACCGGAGGTAAAAACCAAGCCACTTTCTTTAGAATGAAGATCAGCGAGCTCTCTTTCCAATGCTGCTACATAGCCATTTGTACCAGAGATATTGCGAGTTCCCCCAGTGCCAGTCCCAGCTTGCTCAATAGCATTAATAGCAGCTTTTTTAACCAGACTGTTTTGACTCATTCCCAAATAATCGTTGCTACACCATACGGTTATTTCTTTGCCATAGCGTGGGCTATAAGCGGTTGGGGGCGAACTGTTGCTGTATGAAAGCTCATTAAAAACACGGTATCTACCTTCTTTCTTAACTTGACCTACGGCATCTCCGAATATTTTTTTATAATTTGTCATCAGCCTGGCTTATAGAGTATTGCAGTACCTAATTATATCAGAAAAAATTATATAATTCACTTAGTTAATTTACTATCTAGATCAATCGTTATCTGTTGTTTCTTTCTTGATTCATTAAGTTCTGCTTTCTTGCGGGCTTGAGAATGTATTTTATCTAGTTCAGACTGAGAGCATAAACCAAGTAAAACAGGGTCTTTAGGTTTGATATTTTGAGAGTTCCAGTGAGTTTTAGAGCGCACAGACTCTATGGTATTTTTCGTGGTTCCAATTAATTTAACAATCTGCGCATCAGAAATTTCCGGGCAGTTTTTCAATATCCATGCCACTGCATCCGGTTTATCTTGCCTACGAGCAACGGGTGTATATTTACCTTTTGTGGAGTTTTTAGATTGTGCATAGTTAAACTTAGCTGCACTTTCCGAAAGCTTTAACTTTGCGCTTGGGTCTTTTTCGCAGCGCTCAAGTTCCTCTCTAGTAAGTTGGCCAGCAACAATTGGGTCAACCCCAGAAATGCCTTTTGCTACGTCACCATCTGCAATGCCTTGCACTTCAAGGTAGTGAATCCCGCAGAAATCAGCTATTTGCTCAAAAGTTAGAGTGGTATTTTCAATTAACCATACCGCAGTAGCTTTAGGCATTAAAGGAGCGCTCATAAAAAAGACCATGTTGATTTGTAAATGAAGATACTTTTTATAAGACATTAGCCATAATGTCAATTTAAGTTTGTTAGCGATGTTTAGAAAATTAAAGTGAATTAACCAATTATTTACCTTTGTTTGTTATGTTTGAGAATAGATAAGTTGAATAAGAGGCAAGTATGATAAGTCAGAATTCTATATTAAAAAAAGAGGAAGGTGCAGAATTTAACAAAATTGCTGAAAGATTAGTTAAATTTTCGGGCGAGAAGCTTTTTAATTTAGCGGCTGCCAGGGCAATGAAATGGTATGTGAGTAAAGAATCTGGCAATATAGGCGACCAAATAGCAAACGGTATTATGGCGTTTTTCTATTTTGTAGCTCTTGCCATTAAGCGCCCGGTACTTATCGACAGGCTTGTAAAGTCATTATCTGAAATTAGTAAATCAGAAGATTCAAGCATAACAAAAAAAGTCGCCATTACGCTTGTAAAGGATGCTCAAATTTGGGATATGTTGATTCAAAATGAAACCATCTTGGGGTACTTACCAAAT
>JAJTHY010000063.1 GCA_021298045.1 Candidatus Jidaibacter sp. | reverse complement strand
ATGATCCATAGAGATTAGAAGGGCTCTGCAAGTTGTTTTGATCCACAGATCTCCGGTATTGGCTATACACTGAATCGTTGCATAGTACTCGCATCTCCTGAGTAGCTCTTGGGAAAGTTAAGTAGTTATACTCCTCACGCAGCTTAATAAAATGCCATATGAAATAACGATTGATAACTTCATTGCTACTATAAGCCACAATGCTTAAAGGCTCCACAACAGTTGGGACCCCGGTTTTAGGTTCTATCTCTATTACAAAAGGCTCTATGGTCTTAGTGCTTTTTATATAGCTTATGCTGAAATTAAGGAATACTATAATGGCCATTGAAATAAGTAAGATTACAAATAGAAGGTTGCGCTGCACCAGCATCCATTCGTATCTATCACTATACCAATTTTTAGATATTTTATCATTGCCTGAAGCAGAAGAGAAAGTCTGCTTCCGTGATAACATATCTTTATATTTGTCAATTATGGCCATTGTACTTACATATTAAGGTTTTTGTTGGCAAAATCCCAATTGACCAAATGGTCTAAAAAGATTGCAAGATAATCAGGCCTGCGGTTTTGATAGTCAAGATAATAAGCATGCTCCCAAACATCCATGGTGATAAGCGCACGTTGATTGTGAGCCATTGGTAAGTCTGCATTTGGTGTTTTAGTAATTTTAAGCTTGTCACCTTCTAATACCAGCCAAGCCCATCCACTGCCGAATTGAGTTACACCAGCTTGTTTGAATTGTTCTTTAAATGCATCAAAGCTCCCAAAATCTCTTACTATCATATCCATAAGCTTACCGGTTGGCATGCCACCACCACCAGGCTTCATGCAGTGCCAATAAAAAGTATGATTCCAAATTTGTGCGGCGTTGTTGAATATTCCCGCCTTTGTAGAGTCAGCTTTTGCAAGCATGATGATTTCTTCTAGGGTTTTTCCTTCTAGCTCTGTGCCTTTAACCAAGTTATTTAAATTGGTAACATAAGCCTGATGATGCTTGCCATGATGATAATTGAGAGTGCTCTCAGTTATATGGGGGTTTAGCGCATCCTTAGTATATGGAAGCTCCGGCAAGCTGAAAGGAAATTTCTCTTGACTAGGAAGTGGGTTTAATGTCATAAAACCTCGATCTCTTTTAAGTAATAATAAACTTTATTTTATAATAACACATAGTATTATTTAAATAGCACTTTGCTATTTTGCAAGGCTTAAAATGATAAAATTATAACTAAATTGAATTTGAGTGTAAGTAATGGTCAGAGATAATCCTATAGTCACCGTCATTGGTGGAGCCGGTTTTTTAGGTTCTTATGTGGTAAGAAGATTGGCAAAATTAGGTTTTAGGATACAAGTTGTTTCTAGGAATGCTTCACTAAAAGCTCAGAAATTTAATGTGGCTGGGGCTGTTGGGCAAATAGCGCTTATTGATTGCGATGCAACTAATTATAAAAAATTAGAGAAATGTATAGAAAAATCTGACTATGTAGTAAACTTGATTGGAACACTTTATTCAAAAGGTAAGCAGAATTTTGAGTCATTGCATCATGCACTCCCTCAAAAAATAGCTGAGTTATGTAGTAAACATAAAGTTAAAAAGTTCGTTCATGTCTCAGCTATTCTCCATGAATCTGCTGGTGAGTCTCAATATGCAAAAAGCAAATTGGCTGGGGAAAAAGCTGTTTTAAAAATTTATCCAAAAGCTGTAATTCTAAGGCCTTCAGTGCTTTTTGGTGCGGAAGATAATTTTATTAATATGTTTAATAACATGTCTAAAATCTCATTATTCATGCCATTGATCGGGGGCGGCAATACTAAATTCCAGCCTGTATATGTGGATGATGTTGCGGCTAGTATCAGCGCTTGTTTGCAAGATAAAGAGGGTGCAACAAACGGCAAAATTTTTGAGCTTGGTGGTCCTAAAGTATATAGTATGCGTGGGATTATGGAGTTAATCCTTAAGATTACTAGGCGTAAGAGAATATTATTATCTATCCCATTTCCAATTGCTAAAACAATCGCTTGCTTCACAGGATTGCTCCCTAAGCCACCATTGACTTTGGACCAGGTGATTCTGCTTAAATACGATAATGTTCTGACAAATCAAGATGGGCTCAAAGAGTTGGGTATAAAGCCTAAGTATTTGGAAAGTATTGCGCCAACTTATTTATCTTAAGTAACCAGAATTATGGGTGAAGATCTATGGCAAGAGAATGCAATACAAAGGTAAACAATAAACAGCGTCACCGTCAAAAGTCTGAAAATTTCTCTGAGCGATATGAAATGCTAGGGATTTAGATAAATGCCCTTTGAATAAATTTCAACAATACTCCCGCACTGACGTAGAAAGTACAAGCGCTGGCTCAAAAAATTTGTATATGGTGGGTGCGTAGCACCCGGATATACAAATTTTTTGCCCCCCCCAGCCAGCGCTTTCCTTGAGAGCTATGTTAATGCTTCAACGGCATAAATATCTAATGGCATTTATCTCGAAATCCATAAGTTTTATGCGCAAATAATAGCATTTTCTT
>JAJTHY010000159.1 GCA_021298045.1 Candidatus Jidaibacter sp. | reverse complement strand
TAATTTGTTAAACCATGATGCAGTAAGAAGAATTGAAGCTAGTCCCATAGATTACTTGGTGCTAAGCGACACAAGCGCCCCCAAGCCATTTGTGCTTGATTGCGAAAAAATTAAAATTGTAAGCGCGGCTACCGTAATAGCCAAGCATTTGCAAAGTATAATTTAAAAGGAAATTAGATATGACAGAAGTAGTTAAATTTAGCGCAGAACTAAAAGAAAAGACAGGCCGTGGAGCATCAAGGGCAGTTAGAAGAGATAATAAAATTCCTGCAATAGTTTATGGCGGCAAAGATGCGCCAGAAATGCTGTCTATATCTTTAAAAGAATTTGTTAGAGAATACCAAAAGGGCGGAATCAAAACCAAGCTAATTGAGCTTGTTAGTGATAAAAAAACAATTCCAGCTATGGTTAAAATGGTTCAATGTCACCCAGTTACAGATGTGCCTGCGCATATTGACTTCTTAAGAGTTGGTAAAGATACTGTTGTCACCGTTGAAGTTACCATCCGCGTAATTAATGAAGATAAATGCCCTGGTGTTAAGAAAGGTGGTATTGCGAATATTGTAAGCCGTAAAGTTGCATTTGCTTGTCACCCAAGCAGCATTCCTCATCATATTGAAATAGACCTAGCTGATTTTGAGATTGGTCATATTGTTCATATTAATGACATCAAACTTCCAGAAGGTGTAACCCCTGTTGATAAATCTAACTTTACATTAGTTACAATTATCGGGAGAGCGGAAGAAACTGAGAAAGCTGCTACTGCGGAAGCTGCTCCGGCTGCTACTGCTTAAGAGTACTTTTTCTCGACCTCAATTATTGGAAACATAGGGCTTCATGTTTATTGTGGAGCCTATGCTTATTTCTTTGGTATCACTATCTGGAGTTGTATTTTGAGTGTAAATAATAAGTTAGGTGATGCGCAAGTTATTGTTATAGGAGGTGGTTTGGCTGGCAGTGAGGCTGCTTGGCAAATTGCGAGTCGTGGTGTGAAGGTTGCTTTATATGAGATGAGAGGAGTTAAAGAAACCCCTGCTCATATAACAACGCATTTGGCAGAACTTGTTTGCTCTAATTCTTTTAGGTCTGATGATGTCAACAATGCAGTAGGGCTTTTGCATGAGGAGATGCGTAGGCTTAATTCTTTGATTATGAAATGCGCAGATGAACATAAAGTTCCGGCCGGCTCGGCTTTAGCTGTAGACCGTCATGAGTTTTCTCAGGCAGTGGAACGTTTGCTTAATGAAAACAAAAACGTTAATATAATCCGTGAAGAAGTAACTGCTTTGCCAAAAGACATACCGGTGGTTTTAGCGACTGGTCCACTTAGTAGCGAGGCGATTGCTGAAGAGCTTAAAGTTATAACCGGGCAGGAGTATTTAGCCTTTTTTGATGCGATAGCTCCTATTGTACATAAAGACAGTATAGATTTTGACATAGCTTGGTTTCAGTCCAGATATGATAAAGGAGATGGTAAGGATTATATAAATTGCCCGATGAGCAAAGAAGAGTACGAAGAGTTTGTTAATGAGTTGATTACTGGTGACAAAACTTCTTTTAAAGAATGGGAAAAAGATACCCCATATTTTAATGGTTGTTTGCCTATTGAAGTTATGGCGGAGCGGGGTAGAGAGACCTTGAGATTTGGGCCGATGAAGCCAGTGGGTTTAACGGACCCTAGAACTGGCAAACGGGCATATGCAGTGGTGCAACTAAGGCAGGATAATAAGCTTGGCACCTTACATAATATGGTAGGGTTTCAAACAAAACTTAAGTACGGAGAGCAGCAGAGAATTTTTCGCAAAATTCCAGGGCTTGCTAATGCTGAGTTCGCTAGATTAGGCGGTCTACATCGTAATACATTTATTAATAGCCCCAAGGTGCTTACTAAAGACTTGAGACTTGTTAATTGTAAAAACATTAGAGTTGCAGGGCAAGTTACTGGCGTAGAAGGATATTTGGAAAGCGCTGCAATAGGTTTGCTTGCAGGAATTATGACCGCTTGTTCAGTAAACAACATGCCTCATCCAGAGTTGCCACCTGAAACAGCTTTAGGCTCTTTGCTCAATCATATAACTGGTGGCGCTAACTCAGATACATTTCAGCCAATGAATATAAATTTTGGCTTATTCCCGCATTTGGAAACCAAATCTAGGGGTGATGATAAAAAGCGCATGCTATCTGAAAGGGCTCTAAAGGCTCTGGATATTATGCTTGCCGCTGCTGTTTAGTATAGCTAACCCCTTATAAAATGGATACGCTAATGCTGCGCCTTTTCAATAATTTTCACCTATTTTGCCTTTGAAATATATCTAGTCTGTCCGTCAAAACTCTAAAATTATCTCGGGAGCTGAGCAATCATAAAATAGACCTCTTGCATAACCTAAGAAATATGTATTAACTAAGCTCTATAATGGAGGTTAGTATGAAATACGAGAAAATAAAGGATTACAAAGATGAAGAGTTTCGAAGATTAAGCGGTGTCAAGCGATCTACATTTAAAAAGATGATAGAAATACTTGCAGAGGCTGAGAGGAAGAAAAAAATAAGAGGTGGAAGCCAAATGCGCTACCAATGGAAGAAAGGCTATTGATGGCTTTGGAATACTTAAGAGAGTATCGAACATACTTCCATGTAGCTTCTTCATACGGAATATCGGAAAGTAGTTGTTATAGAAATATCAAGTGGATAGAAGATACACTCATCAGGAATCCAGATTTTGCTTTACCTGGTCGCAAAGCGTTACTTAAGAGTGATATGGAATATGAAGTTATATTGATAGATGCAACAGAGACGCCGATAGAGCGTCCTAAAAAAATAAGGGTCAAGAATAAGAAACGTATCAAAAATCGCAATAATAAGCAGAAGCGCTTTTATTCCAGAAAGAAGAGAAGACATTTTAAAGAGCCAGCTAGTTGTGGATAAAAAGACGAAACAAGTTATTTGCACAGCTTTTACAAATGGAAAACGTCATGATTTTAGGCTATTTAAAGAATCTAAAACAAAGATAAATCCTGATATAAAGGTCATTACTGACACCGGATATCAAGGAATACAAAAATTGCATAGCAGATCAGAGTTGCCCAAAAAGAAGGCCAAGAAAATACCTTTAACAAAAGAAGATAAGAAGAAAAACCAAGAGCTTGCCAGCGAACGAGTAGCAAATGAAAATGTCATAGGTATGATCAAACGATTAAAAATCATATCTGATAAATACAGAAACAGACGAAAGAGATTTGGCCTCAGATTTAATCTAATAGCTGCTATTTACAACAGGGTGTTAATTAAATGATAGTTTCCGAAGAGGTCTATTTTATGATTACTCAGCTCCTGAGATAATTTCAGAGTTTTGACGAAGGGACTCTTGAATATATTCATAGTAAAGGACTTTTTTCTCTTCCCAAATCTTCCCAATACCGTAAGAATTTATTAAGTCTAAAATCTTCTATAAGAATATTAAAGCGGTTTCTGTACATGTAGCTTGAGGTCATTAAACGGTTAGATTTTCCCACTTTATTTAAAAGATAAAGCAAAGCTATTGAGATAGCTATAAAGGCTAGTAAGTACAAAGTCTCGCACGCTTCAGTGCTCAATGATGGTTGAAGTTTGGGCGAAGATGTAATATCTTCAGGTGTGCTGCTAGATGTACCGAAGTTGATTATATCTTTTTCGCTTAAATTATTTTTCTCTGCCAACCTCGCTATATCTTTTGCAAAAGCTATAATTTCAGATTTCCCATCGCTGCCTTCTTCAATTATCTGTTCTGTTGTGTAGTTTGTTATCTCAACAGCTTGGCCATATTGTTTTTTTACCCAAGTACTAATGGCATCTTCGCACATAACATTATTTATCGGGATATAATAATAAGCTTGTGTCTTTTGTTCCCCAAAAGCTGGCATTATGATAAGAGCTCCGTATGTATGATTACTAAGGAATATTGGAATAAATATAATGATAGATCCATCATTACTATTTTTATAATCTTTGAATAAAATAATTTTTTCGAGCTTGGTAATTTTTACAGCAGTAGGTGTGTAATAAAAGTCACAACAAATACTTCGTGTAGTTTCAGAGGATGAGATATTTTTTTTTGTTGGTGAGAGAATAGATTGTACACCCATTGCGCTACTTGTAGTATGTTGCGCTAAAGCTATAAAATTGACGCCTTGGTAACCTTCAAAAGTCTCTTTTGATAAAATTGCTTCTTTCATATAACTAAAAACTATTTCTTCCGCATTGTACCTTATAATATTAAAGGTTTCAATTAATATTGTTTTGCCACTTCCTAAAGATGAAGATTAATGGTTTAATTGCAGGCAGTTGAACAATGAATTCACACTTATGAAAATAAAATCATTTTTCTTAATTTCGGTAATTATTATGATGACATCCTGTGCGAGCCAACCAAAAATTTTATATAACATTCCCGAAACACCCCCACCTGCGCGGAAGATAGAGAATGTAAATGTTGCACTAGTTTTGGGCGGGGGCGGTAGCAGAGGCATAGCGCACCTTGGGGTTATTAAAGTTTTAGAAGAACACAAAATACCAATTGATTTAATAGTGGGCACTAGTGCTGGTAGCGTGGTAGGTGCTATGTATGCAGATTATGTTGACCATGATCTTTTGTACCAACAACTAATCAATCTTAGGAAATGGGATTTATTAGATATTTCTCTTGGCAATTCTTTAACGTTTTTCACCGATATAAAAGGCCCGGTAGGTGGGTGTTATCTTGAACAGTTTCTCGTGACTAATATGACGACTCATAACATCGAGGACCTCAAAATTCCATTTGTTGCGGTGGCAACTGATATTGAAAAAGAGCGAGCGTATCTTTTTGAAAGTGGCCCGATAGCTCTTGGGGTGCACGCCTCTTCTGCTATCCCTCCAATATTTAGCCCTGTAAGAGCATATGGAAAAATTTTAGTTGATGGCGGTATTATAGAAGCTGTCCCTGTGCGCGTGGCAAAAAAATATAATCCAAAGATAATTATTGCGGTGGATATTTCCACTAATGGTGTAGGTTTAAGCCCAGTGAGCATGGCGGATGTGGTATCGAAATCTATGACAATTTCTTATTATACAATGTCTCGAATGCAATCTGCCGGTGCAGATGTGGTTATTCACCCTAACTTGCATGAGTATGGCACTTTTGATGACCATGCCAATCAGGTAATGTATGAAAGGGGTAAGAATGCTGCGCTTAAAAAATTGCCGGATATCTTAAGGCGGCTTCGAGCTAATGGGTTGTGAAACTTAGTATTAGCTTCTCTTTCTGACCGTTTGGTGTATGTATACGGTATTGTTTATTTGTTTATGCCATGTTGACTGCCCAACAGAGGAAGAAATTTGACCAGTATTTTTATCTTCAATCCAAGCTCTTATCTGCGATCCAATTACTGTCATTTTTGCTAAATAACTTCTGCCGGGTGCAAAATGCGCTTGCACATCTACAACTGCCTGTGATACTCCAGAGCTTAATAATCCTCTATTATATTTTGCTGATATTGTTACCAAATGCTCTCCAGGCGTAACATTGACACCTGTATTGAATATACGAATTATTTCTTTGCTGTCTATGGAGTGAATTGAGGTATCTTCCCAGTCGAATAGGCCTCCTGATCTGGTGCCTGTTAAGGAAGCGACATTCCCAGTATCAGATGAAGGTTCTGAATAGATGTGGCGAGTTGAGCAAGAAGCTAAGCTTAAAGATATAAGGCACAAAGCAGCAATTTTTAGTAATTTCATAAAATACACTATATTTATTTTAATATCGCGCTGCATTATAAAGATTTTTCATAAAAGTGTCAAGTTAGTTTGATAGATGGGCGGCATTTGAGGCAGGGCGACCGCATTAAAATTCAGAAGCAACGGCGTTACAACACGAACATGGATAAAAGCTTCAATTAATACCTTGTAATTTAAAGCAAAAACCTCTAAAATCTTCGCTGTGAATGTGGCGCTCCATCTACTCATAGTC
>JAJTHY010000100.1 GCA_021298045.1 Candidatus Jidaibacter sp. | reverse complement strand
AATATAAATGCCATGAATATTCTTACTTCAGATGGGGCATAGACTGGTTAAAAGAGTTAATAATGCAGGGTCCAGATATAATTAAGCGGCTTGCAGCCCAGATATTACCATGCTTTCAACCATGATGTCGGGGAGTATGTTAGACGGTCATACTTCTCTCAAAAATATTCTAATTCACGTTAATAAATAATTGTTTTTGCAATTTATTGCGCATTATGATATAAATTGTGCAAAATTATTCTTGCCATAAACATGAAATCGAATTCAGCACTCATTACCTCTCATTCAGCTCATTTCTTTAAAGCATTTAAAATAGATATCAATAAGCTTGAAGGTTTTGCGAGTAAATTGAGTATTATTGATGCATTCTTTGCTGAAAATGAAGCTGAAAAATTAATCGAGAATTGTAATTTTTCAGAATTCAAAGAAGAGTTAGAATACTTTGAGATCATAATGCGCTTCATATGTTATGGAAAGATTAATGAGCTACTAAAAATTTATAGCCCCGATCTTATAAAATCAATGCTCTCGAGCAATAGGTTGCTTCCACAACTTAGACTTGTTGCAACAATGTGCATTATGAAAAGTGAATTCGAGGGCACAAAGTTCTTATGTGAAAATATTTCTTTTTCAGTTGATGATTATGAACGCCTATTAAAAATTGCCTCAGGGCAGTCTTCATCCCAACTTGTAGACTTTTTAGCAAAAAAAATACTTCAATTAGATCCTGAAAATTCAGATGAAATTATAGCCGCTTCGCTATTAATTGCAGCGGCATTCAACAATTATGGGGCAACATTAGCTTTATGTCAAAAGACGCGCAATACCCAATCAATAAATCAAGTAATAGTTGAGCACTCAATACTTAGTAAATACTTTGATGACAAATCTCAATTTCCTAAGAAGTACAATGCATTTGATTATTATAAAAAAAATTATCCTCTAATTATCAAATCGGCTTTGACAAAATTAACCATCAATGAAAATAACAATAAACTAATTGTTCCTACCCGCTTACATACCAGTTACAAAACCCAACTAACCACTTTGAAAAATGTTTGCGCAAATCCAGCATTGTCATCTATCGGTCAACCTGAAAATCATTCAATAAATAAGTATTGTGTTGTCATGCATTCTAATTCTCTTGACGAAAAAGGATTGGTATATCTAAAAGAACTTCAACAACACTATCTAAAAAAAACTAGATTAAGCTTAGAAGAGGCAATAAACAGTCTTAGCTGCTATCTTATTACCAGCTATGTCAGCATAGATGCTTTTAAAAAGATCTTAAACAAGTACGCTAGCAAGGTTGTCGACAAAGAGATTTTTGCACTTTATGTAGCTGAGCTATGTAAAGAGGCATACGATGATAATCATTTATACAAAGATTTCTATTATCCAGCCCTAGAGTTGTTAAGTAAACAAAAACCTTCTGAACAGATATTAACTAAAAAATTTAATTTATTAACGAGATTCCAAAAACACTTTACTGTCGTTGAAAATGAAGAACACCTTCTGCAGTTTGAAAAAGCTCTCTTGAAAAATTCTAATGTTCATAAAATGTTCAGACTAGCTTTAGCTAGTTATTTTAGGGATTTTGGTGATTTATATGATAATTCAAATCCCAAAAAAGCAATAGTATTTTATAAAAAATCTTATGATTTATATAAAGAGATAAGAGAAATAAATAAAGATGATTTTGTTATCAATCATCTAATACAATGTTACACTAACCACTTATTTTATCTGAAAAAGTATAATGAAGTCGAATCATTATTAACAGATATTAAATGCACAGATAATTTAAAACAAATCCTACTTTGTCAATTAGGTTTGGAAACTAAAAAGGTGTCAGTTGAAGATGCTGTTTTAAAATTGCAAGACTTAGAATTATCAGCTATTGAGAAAGAGATATTTTTATGTTTTGTATACGAAGAATATTTCAAATCCTATAACTTCAGCAAGGCAATAGAATATATTGAATTATATTTAGAAATCTTCAACAGAGGACTTTTAGAAAAATCACATAATTACAACGCAGCTCTAACAAATCTTCTTTGTTGCTATTTTCAAATCAACCAGCTTGATAAAATTATTAATTTCCCTTTTTGCGATTATTCTGATCAAAGCATTTGGCAAAATAATCAAAATGTCATCATAATCAGTATGTTAGCCTTTATTGAAACTGGTAAGCATGACAAGGCTGCACAATTATTTACACTCATTAACGATTTTACAACCGCATTTAGGATAGGGGCTTACATTGGTTACATGTCATTAAATGAAAAGCGCATTGATATTAAATATTTGTATAGGGAATTTTTGACAGAATTAGCTAAATTAAATCATGACAAACTTTTAAACAAACAAGTTGCTGAAGCTCTTGAGTCGCATAGTGAGATTCATACACTCAATCAAGACAATATCCAGTATCTAGATGAAGGCATGGAACTCCCAGATTCTTGTTTAGTTAATTTCAATGGCGGTGCAATTAATAATTTCTTTAAGGAAAACAAAGCAAATACTCTTCTTATGCCACAAGCTTATACAGATACTTGGTACATAAAAGATGAAAATTATACCGTTAATAATACCTATGGGTTAAATACTATGCGTTTTTGCACTTATAAAGCTGCCATAAGCATAAGCTTGTTGAGCAAGCTAGATGGAAATCAAGTTCTTTATTTTGTGGGTTCAATTCAAAAAGGTATTTGTGATAAAGCGCAAGGGAAGAATGGGATTAAGTTTTTATCAAACGGTATGTTTGAATTAAAAGCAAATTGCGACATCAGACTACTTGCTAAAAATTTATATGAAAACAAACAT
Organism: Candidatus Jidaibacter sp.; assembly: GCA_021298045.1. Lineage (GTDB taxonomy): Bacteria > Pseudomonadota > Alphaproteobacteria > Rickettsiales > Midichloriaceae > JAJTHY01. Next base: position 7,694 of record JAJTHY010000100.1, on the reverse strand, counting down.
GGTTTTACGCTTATTCTTTTTGAAGAAATGGGGAATCATAAAGATATTAAAAGAATTTGTACAAATCAAAAAGCAGAAGTAATTTTATGCTAATGTGATAGCTTATCAAATACCCTTCAAAAAACTCTTTGCTGCATCTATGCACCCATAGTCTATGCCATGGCCTAAGCCTTTAGCTGCATATCCGGTTATAGGGAACTTCAAGTGCTGCATTTTTTTCAGGGCATATTGATAGGAGTCAAACGGTACTACCATGTCTAAATCCCCATGGCATACAAGGGTATTAGGCTTGGACTTCACCTTATTGCTGAAAGTGCTATCATCTAAAATATAGCCAGAAAAAGAAATAATACCTTTTAGCTCTTGCTCGCTCTCACTTCCATAATGTAAGGTCATCATCCCGCCCTGAGAAAATCCAATTAGTATTACATCGGCGAAGCTTAAAGAATATTCCCTGAGCCTATCCTCAATAAATTTATGCAAGATGGGTTTGGCATTAGCATAACCTTTTAACATGGCCTCCACAGAGCGATCAAGCAAACTATACCATTGGTAAGCATTTGGCATACCCCCTTCAAATCTGAACGGGGCATTAGGGGAGATAAATATGGCATCCTCTACAGAATCTGCCAAATCTGGAGCAAGGCTTATTAAATCCTCTCCATTAGAGCCGTATCCATGAATTAATATCACTAAATTTTTTGGAGGTGTTTTAGGGTTGGCTGAATACGAGGTAAAGGTAAGCTCTTTCATAATCTATAAAAAACTGATATTAATTTTTGCAAGCTACAATAAAGCATAATTCTTAGCTGTTGTAAAATTACCTTTTTTCAACCATATTATACCAAGTCTTAAAAATGAATGCAGTGCATAAATCTTTTTGGAATATTAGTATTTAAACAATATTTTTCACGCTACTATGCTATATCATATACTCACCTCCTACATCCCTGAAATTTCATCATTTAATATATTCAAATATATAACATTTCGTTCAGCGCTTGCCATGATTACGGCCCTGTTAATTTCGTTTATGTTAGGAGGAAGGTTAATAAATTTTTTAAAAAGCTTACAAAATGAAGGACAGCCAATTAGGGAGGATGGGCCTAAAAGTCACCTGAATAAAAAAGGCACCCCAACAATGGGAGGATTAATGATAATATTAAGCGTATTGAGTGCGACTTTAATTTGGTCAGATTTAACAAATCCATTTGTATTGGTAACACTATTTGTTTTTATGTCTTTTGGGCTCATAGGATTTATCGATGATTACAAAAAACTGCGATATAAAAATTCCAAGGGTGTGCCCGGTAGAATAAAATTACTTTGGCAATTCATAATCTCATTTATAGCTACTTATATAATAACATACAATACTGCTCCAGAAATTGCTCATAGCCTAAGCGTACCATTCTTCAAGAATGTAAATATACATTTAGGGCTTTTTTATTTTATATTTGCGGCGATTGTAATAACTGGTTCTTCAAATGCAGTTAACTTAACGGATGGGCTAGACGGCCTGGCAATTGGCCCTGTAGTTATTGCATCGGCATGCTTTGCCCTTATTTGCTACTTAACTGGGAATGCAATTTTTTCAGATTATTTGAGAATTCCCAATATAGCAGGCGTAGGAGAAATATCAGTGTTTTGTTGCGCAATTATCGGCGCAGGTCTTGGGTTTTTATGGTATAATGCCCCACCAGCACAAATTTTCATGGGTGATGTTGGTAGCCTCGCAATAGGTAGCGCACTTGGTGTGGTAAGTGTTTTATGCAAACACGAGATAGTCCTTGCGATCATTGGCGGACTATTTGTTATAGAAGCTTTATCGGTGATGATTCAGGTGTTTTGTTTTAAGATGTGGGGATATAGGCCTTTTAAGATGGCGCCAATTCATCACCATTTTGAAAGCCTAGGTTGGAGCGAGACCAAAGTTGTTATTCGTTTTTGGATTATCGCAATAATTTTTGCGCTCATTGGACTTGCGACATTAAAATTAAGGTAAAAGAAAATGATTAAAAGCAGTTATTTTGCTGGTAAAACCGTCTTAATATTTGGAGTGAGTCGCACCGGCATTTCTGCCATAAAATCTATGATTGCAAGTGGTGCGAATGTTGTAGTGTCGGACGATAATCTTATGCATCTTGAGAAAGTCCAAGAGCAGTTTCCTAATATCACAACTGCCAGCTTACAAGATGTTAATTGGAGTGAGGTTAAATTCTTACTGCTTAGCCCGGGTGTGCCTTTATATGCCCCTATAGTTCACCCTGTTGTAGAATTCGCCAAGAAACACAACGTGGAGATTATTGCTGATTTTGACGTATTGTATATGGCTTGCCCCACTGCAAATTTTATTGGAATTACTGGAACCAATGGCAAGTCTACAACAACAGCACTTATAGGCCATGTTCTTTCTGCTTGTGGGCAAAAGGCACAAGTGGGTGGCAATATTGGCATTTCACCATTAGAATTAACGCCCCAGGATGATGGGGTTTATGTGTTGGAGCTTTCCTCATATCAGCTTGATTTGATCCAGTCGATGCACTTAGACACCGCATTGTTCATTAACATAACGCCAGACCACATAGATAGACATGGTACCTTTCAAAGATACCTAGAAGCAAAAGCGAAAATATTTACAATGCTATCTCCACAAGGTATCGGAGTTGCTTCTCTTGATTATGAAGAAGCAAGGAATATAGCAGATAAAGCTCCGGTGAAAATAACATTTTCCACCAAGACAAAGGATGCAGATATCTACATAAAAGATCGTGTCCTAACTGATAACATCAAGGGCTTAGAATTCAGTTTTGCAGATTATACATCTCTTCCAGGAGAGCACAACGAAGAAAATATAGCAGCTGCATATGCAATTTGTGTCGCTCAGGGACTGAAGCCATTAGAAGTGGTTGCGGCAATAAAGAGCTTTACTGGGTTAAAACATCGAATTGAGACAATTTTGCAATCGTCCCGATATACTTTCATAAACGATAGCAAAGCAACAAACGCAGACGCAGCAGAAAAGGCACTAAGGTGTTATGAGCAAATATATTGGATAGCAGGTGGTATAGCAAAAGATGGCGGAATCGACGGCATATTACCTTTAATAAAAGAGCGCGTGAGGCTCACACTTTTAATAGGCCATGCGCAGGAGCAGTTTGCAGATGCTTTGGCAAAGCTACAACTACCATTTATAAAATGTGGCACTTTAGATCAGGCATTGAATTTCTTATATGAACAGGCAAATGCAAATGGTATCGTGTTATTGTCCCCTGCTTGCGCATCGCTTGATCAATTTAAGGATTATGAGCACAGGGGTGATGAATTTATAAGACTGGTAAACGAAAAATTTGGTTCTGATTGATGTTGAGATTAGAAAAAAGAGGTAGCAAAAGCATACGCAAATGGTGGTGGGCCTTGGATAATATAAGTTTAATGCTAATGATTTGCATTATCCTAATTGGGGCACTCTTAATAATCACAGCAAGCCCACCGGTTGCAGAGCGTTTAAAACTAAGCTCTTTTTATTTTGCACACCGCCAGTTTGTTTTTTTGCTGATTGCATGCTTTACTATATTTTTTCTATCCAGTGTTTCCGAAAAAACTTTAAAGCGTTTAATATTACTGGGCTTTTTTGCATGCATCGCCATGATGATTACAGTCTTATTTGTTGGTGAAGAAGTTAAGGGTGCACGCAGATGGATATCAGTACTTGGTGTATCTGTACAACCATCAGAAATTTTAAAGCCTGTATTCATTTTTTTAACTGGATTAATCCTTGCTGAGAAATTTAGTCGAGAGAATTTTCCCAGTTTTTCAGTATGCACAATCCTTTATGCATTAGTCTGTGTGTTGTTAATTCTACAGCCTGACTTTGGTATGGTTATAACTTACACAGTTGTGCTTTGCGGTCAATTCTTTCTAGCAGGATTGCCTATTTGGTGGATTGCAGTTGCAGCAGGTGCTGCTCTTTCTGGTGGGTTTATAGCGTATAATTTTTTACCGCATGTAGCACGGCGTATAGATATGTTCATAAGCCCTGATATTAGTGAAAACTTTCAGGTGGAAAAATCCTTAGAATCCTACGTAAGTGGCGGGGTTTTTGGTAGAGGCCCTGGCGAAGGTGTGGTAAAAACACATTTGCCAGATTCACATACAGACTTCATTTTTGCTGTTGCTGGGGAGGAATTTGGTGCTTTGTTCTCCTCATGCATAATTTTGGTATTTTTGGCATTTATTTTGCGTGGTCTTTATCTATTGTACAAGGAGCAGAATTTGTTCAAGATATACGTGGGCGGCGGTATAATTGTGCTATTTGCATTGCAAACAATCTTTAATATTGGAGTTACATTGCATTTGTTCCCAACCAAAGGTATGACACTTCCTTTCATAAGTTATGGTGGCTCTTCCATTATGTGCTACGCTATCTGTTTTGGAATTTTTTTGAACTTCACCAAGAAGAGTGGTACAATTTCCGGGGTTAAAGAAATTTTGATTGGTAAAACACATGGCACAAAGCGCTAGAGTTATAGAAGTTCTGGCACCTTCGGGCTCTGCAGCCGTCCCAGATGGTAATTTAAATGATGTTTTAAATAATGGTTTGGAGCTTCGCATACGTCCGGATCTAATATCTGACGCTTGCACTTATGAAGCAAATTCAGCAGAATACAAACTTGCGCATTTGATGGATGCGAGTAATGATGAAAGCGTTCTTGTTATGTGGGCATTGCGTGGGGGTTACAGTTCAACCAAAGTTGCTGAAAAAATAGCTATGATGGAAGCATTTCAGCAAAAGAAATTTATTGTGGGATTTAGTGATCTCACAGCTTTGTTTGCGGCACTTAACAAACATCATGGGTGGTTATGTATACATGGTCCAGTTATCAAGCAGATTGAAAACAATGCGGTAAGCCAAAAATGCATTGACCAAGTTCTAGATATTGTTTTGAACAGAACTACTACTCTTTCAATAGATAACCTTAAGCCTCTTAACTCATATAATGGGGATACGCATGGAAAATTAGTTGGGGGTAATCTAGCAGTTCTGGCAACCACAATAGGCACGCCTTGGCAGATAGATTGCAGAGGTGCTATTTTGTTTTTGGAAGATGTTAATGAGCCAGGGTATAAGATTGACAGAATGTTAACGCATTTAAAGCAATCGGGTATTTTAGAAGGTGTTAAGGCAATAGTATTTGGGGAATTTTCGGCGCTTGAGTCTGAAGTAAATGCTGTTAATTATGCGCTTGAACAGTTCGCAAATATCATGAATTGCCCAGTTTATAAAACAGATGCATTTGGGCATGGCTATGAAAATACACCATTAGTTATTGGTGCAGACGCTATTATTTGTGGCTCAGTCCTTACCTATAATTGGGATGGTTTTTAAACATGATTATATCGCTTATAGTTGTATTAATACTACTTATAATATCTGGGTTCTTCTCAGGTGCGGAGACTGCGGTTTTAACTGTGTCTCAGGCTAAAATTAATAAACTTAAAAATGATGGTAATAAAAAAGCGATTATTTTGCTTAAGTTACGCGAGGACAAAGAAAAATTTATAGGCGCGATTTTGCTCGCCAATAACTTTGTTAACATCGGAGCTTCAGTAATTGCAACCGATATCTGCTTAGAAACTTTTGGTGATAACAGCACCTCTCTTTTCATAGTAACAAGTGTAATGACGGTTCTTATATTAATTGTGGCAGACGTATTACCAAAAACCTATGCAGTGCGCAATGCTGAATTGATGGCGCTTACCTTGGCACCAATAATTGCTCCTATGATAAAAGTTATGTCACCTATAGTTGTGACTGTGAAATTTATAGTGAATTGGATGCTTAAACTATTAAATCGCAAACAGGCGCCAGTTAATATGAGTGCGTTGGAGGCGATAAAAAGCACTATTGACCTGCATCACGAAGAAGGCGAAGTAGTTAGTGATTACAAGTACATGCTTAGTGGGGTTATAGATCTTGAAAAAATCAAGGTAGAGAAAGTGATGGTGCATCGTAATGATTTTTTTAGCGTCAACATAGATTTGCAGCCGATAGAAATTATTAAGATATTGGTGCAAAGCCCATATTCCAGAGTGCCGGCTTGGAAAGATAAGCCAGAAAATATCATTGGCGTTTTGCATATGAAGGACCTCAATAAAATACTGTTGCAGAAAAAGTCATTAGACAAAATTACTACCGATGACCTCTTGAAGTTAGCACGAGAACCTTGGTTCATTCCTAACACAGCAACACTTAGAGCGCAGATGCTAGCCTTCCGCGCGCAACATTACCCATTTGCCTTAGTAGTAAATGAGTATGGTGAATTAGAGGGATTGATAACCCTGGAAGATATTATTGAAGAAGTAGTGGGGCAAATAGAAGATGAATACGATATTGCAAATCAGGATATAAATATTGCTGAAGACAATTCGGTGGTTGCTGCCGGCAATACTTCAATACGTAATATAAATAGAGAATTAGAATGGAATATTGATGACAAGAATGCTGCAACTCTAGGGGGGCTATTATTTCACCTCGCTCAGGGGATACCAGATAAGGATGAAAGCTTTAGAATAAAAAACTATGTTTTAAAATTAGTGCAGAAGCATAAAAATAAGATACTAAAGGTTCAAGTATTCAAGGTTGATGAGACGCATGAATAAGCAGGAAATTCTTCCAATAGCAATAAATGATGCAAATCTGGGAGAAGATAATTTTGTGGTTAGCATGTGCAACATAGACGCATATAATGCACTTACAAAGCAGTCTATTTGGCCAGAAAATAGGTTATTGATATTGGGCGAAGAAGGATCTGGCAAAACCCATTTAGCAAAAATCTGGGCAAAAAAAGCAGGAGCAAGGTATTTTCAAGAACCTTTTGAACATCTTTATCATTCTGCAAGCAGTACTGTTATAGCTGAAGATATAGAAAATTTAAGCGAGCAGGAATTGTTCCATCTCATAAATTATTGTGCGCAAGAGAGGATATCCTTGCTGATGACAGCCAGAGTCCTGCCAAATTTCAAATTGCGCGATTTGCAGTCACGGATAAATGCAACAGGCAAAATGTTAATTAGAGCACCAGATGATGAGCTAGTTGAGATTTTAATGCGTAAATATTTCTATCTTAATCAAGTTAAAGTGGACCAAGAGGTCTTTGATTTCATAATCAGGCGTGTGGACCGAAGCTTTACTGCCATCACCAAACTTACAGCAGCGCTTAATGTGGCGTCACTAAAAGAAAAGCGAGCTATCACCATACCTCTTGTTAAAGAAGTGTTGGATCAAAGTAATTAGTCCCTACGTCAAAACTCTGAAATTATCTCGGGAGCTGAGTAATCATAAAATATAGTATCCGTTCACGGCAGTGGTAACAAAGTAGGATTTAAAACGGTGTGAAGATTTGTGACAGGATTTTGTCCCAATTTTATGCAGGTAAGAAATAAGGAAATTATCCTTTCCAAAAATCTATTTCCTCGCTCTGATTGAGTGAAGTATGAGTTTTTTCATAGTACCCCACACTTATGATACTCCGACTAAAAATGCAACCTTTAAAGATCGAAATAATGCCCTGAGATAATTGTTCTTTGGGGTGGAAAAGTATTCATTCAACCAGTCAAACCCATAAGAAGAGCTTTCTAAGTTTCTCCAGATCCGTAATATGGGTGTCTTCTATGTTAAATCCCGATGTCTT
>JAJTHY010000038.1 GCA_021298045.1 Candidatus Jidaibacter sp. | reverse complement strand
TACCATTAGAACTTTTTTCCCTGAATCTGCAAGTGATTTTAAATATTCGTATTTTTGCTTAGGCGAAACTCCAGATTGATGATTATTAATGCCAAGCTCTTTTGCAACTTCAGCAACCGCCTCCCGCCTGTCTCCAGATAAAATATCTATTTGTATGCCAAGTTCTTTAAAAGCTTGCAGTGTCTCTTTAACGTCTGGGCGTAATTTATCCAAAAAGGTTAGTCTGGTAGGGGTTTTCTCTCCGCGCTTATACCACATCTCTAAGTAAAAGTCATTAGAGGTGCCGGTCACGTTGCACAGACTTCTGCTGCCTAGTTTTACTACTTCACCTTTGAATTTAGCGGTTAGGCCTTGCCCCTTTATTTCCTCAACATTATCAAAACTTAAATTATTTGAGGCGATTTGCTTGCATAATGGATGTTTGCTGAAAGAAGCTAGACTTGATATTACCTCAAATTCTTTATCATCTATGAGCTCTTTATTATTTATTTGTGGTCTACCTTCGGTTAGCGTGCCGGTTTTATCAAAAACTATGTGGTTTATTTGAGAGAGCTTTTCCAAAGCATCAGGTGATTTTACAATTATACCTCCTGCCATAAGCCTAGAGGAGGCGAGAACTTGTACTACAGGTACTGCGAGACCAAGTGCGCATGGGCAGGTGATGATAAGTAGAGCAATGGAATTCAGTAATGAAGTATTGAAGCTCGCGTGCCAAATAAAATACCACAGTGTGAAAGTTGTAATGGAAAGAAATAATACAACAGGGGTGAAATACCTGGATACTTGATCTGCCACCCTTACATAGCGAGACCTACCTTGCTCTGCAGCTTCTATCAATTTTATAATCTCCCCTAAAAGAGTATCATCTGCGAGCGCCTTAATTCGTAGTTTTATTGGAGATCCTAAGTTCAATGTTCCGCATGAAACGCTACCTCCAACTTTAAGCGCAACCGGCATAGATTCTCCAGTTATTAAACTGTTATCCACTTCGGTATCGCCTTCTATAATTATGCCATCGGCTGGAACGCGCTCACCAACGCTTACAAAAGCTATATCACCAATGTTTGCTTTGCTAAGTGGTAGCAATTTAAGTTTTCCATCTATATCTAAGGTAATTGTTTTAGGTTGATTAAGTAGTAAGTTGTGGGCGAATTCTCTAGCGCGATTGCGAGATTTTAAATCTAAAAATCTTCCTATAAGTAAAAAGAAAATCAAGCCAATTGCGGCATCGTAATAGGTGTACGAATTACCTAATATGGTTTCTTGTATGCTAATAAATGTTGCGCCTAAAATTCCAATTGCAATGGGGATATCCATATTAGTGCGCTTCGCTTTCAAAGCTTTAAATGCGGAATAAAAAAATGGAGCCCCACTGTAAATGATGGCTGGAACAGCGATTAAAGAGGCTAGTATATGAGTGATAAGCCTTGTGTAATGCCCCATGCTATTGTCAAAATTCCCAGCCCACACCCCATAAACTATCATCATCATTGCTATGTTAACTGCCCCAGAAACCCCTATACGAATTAGGAGATCTCTCTCTTTTTCTTTAGCTTCACTCTCTGCTGCTTGGGGGGTGAAAGGGATTAATTTATACCCTAGTGCAAAAATTTGTTCAACTAGATGTGTTAAGTCGGACTCACTGCCTTTCCACTCAATAATTAATCTGCGGGTAGACATATTAATATGAGCCTGCTTAACCTTTGCATCTTTGCGAAGCGTGTTTTCAATAAGCCATACACATGAGCTGCAGTGAATGCCTTCTACCAAAAGGTTGATTCGAAATAAATTATTGTTATCCAAAATTTGAATGTAATCAGAGTAATTGAGTTGATTTTCCACGGCATTTATCTTCATAGGTTTGCTCCCAGAGATGTTTTTACAGTACTCGTAATATTTTGATAGGTTTAGCGAATCGATTAAATTATAGGCAATTTGGCAACCAGTGCAGCAGAAATCGGTTTTCTTTCCTAAGATTTGTTCGCAGTGTTTGCATTTGTTCATGGCTTTTTCTTCAAGATTGAGCAACTTTATACTATACATTTTATAGTTTAAATAATAAATATATAGGAAAAGGTCTTGCCTGAAACGCTGTTTTATTCTTAGAATGGGGTTAGGATAGTACTATTACATTTTTATTTGAAGGATATATTAATATGGAAACAGTTTATAAAACTAAAGAGCTAAAGCATGAAGGTTTATGTTATGAATGGGAGGTTTCTGTTCCAGCTAAGCCGATTGTGGATAAGTTAGAAGCAGATCTAAACGAAAGTCAAAAAACATTTAAGATGGCCGGCTATAGGGACGGCAAGGTGCCAATGCAAATGGTTAGAAAACAAATGGGCCCAGAGTTGCTATCTAAAATAATTGAGCATGAAGTTGATGATACTTTGAGGAAAATCCTTACAGAAAAAAATTTGAAGCCGGCGCTTCAGCCTGTTGTTGAAATCAAAAGCTTTGATGATAAAAGCGATTTGGTGTTTACTGCGAAAGTTGAATATTTGCCTGAGGTTCCTAAAGTAGAATGGGATAAAATAGAAATTGAAACCTTCAAAGTGGAAGCTTCTCAGGAAGATTTAGACAAAGCGCTTGGAGAAATCAAAGATAAATTTAAAACTTTTAAAGAGGCAGATGCTAAGCACGTTGCTAAGAAGGGTGATGCTGTTATCATAGATTTTCATGGTACAGTAAATGGCGAAGAGTTTGAAGGAAACAAGGCTGAAGGTATCAGATTGGAGCTGGGTTCAGGGCAGTTTATTCCTGGTTTTGAAGACCAATTAATTGGTGCTAAAGCGGGTGATGAAATTAAAGTGCGTGTGTCATTCCCTAAAAACTACACCAATAAGTCACTGTCTGGTAAACCAGCAGTTTTTGAAGTTAAAATTAAGCAAGTTTTAATGCCAGAGAGTGTGGATGAAATAGACAATGCATTTGCTGAAAAATTAGGCCTTGAAAGCGTTGAGAAATTGCTTGAATTGATTAAAGAAAAAATTACAGCTGACTTTAATGGCCTTGCAAGGCTAAGCATGAAGAAAAAGCTATTTGATAAAATTGATGCAGTGTATCGTTTTGAAGTTCCAGAAGGTATGATTGGTATAGACTTTGATACCATGTGGGGCGAGATAAAATCTCAGAAGCAAGCAAATCCTTCTATGTTCAAAGGTAAGAACGAAGAAGAGATGAAGAAAGAATATAAAGAGATCGCTAAACGCAGAGTGAGGCTTGGCATTATTTTGGCTGAGATTGCGCGTGATCATGATATCGAAGTTCTTGAATCTGACCTTCAACAAGCGATATTCTCTGAAGCGATGATGAGACCTGGTCAAGAGAAGATAGTAATGGAATTTTACTCTAAGCCAGAAAACCTTGAAAGGTTAAAGGGACCTATCCTTGAAGAAAAAGCTGTAGACCATATTTTAAGTTTAGTACAAAGAAAAGAGATTGAAATTTCTTCAAAAGAGTTCTTTGATAAATATGCTGAAGAAATAGGTGCTATGGAAAAAGCTAGTTAAGCTATAGTTAACTCAAAAACAAAATCAGGATTAATAGGTAATTAATGAATCGTATCAAATTCAATAATCTAGTAGAAGATTCAATAAATATGAACCTCGTTCCCATGGTAATAGAGCAAACGGCCAGGGGGGAGCGTTCTTTTGACATCTTTTCTAGATTATTGAAGGAGAGGGTGATTTTTGTTAATGGGCAGATTGAAGATTCCATGTCATCACTTGTAGTGGCGCAACTTTTGTTTTTGGAATCAGAAAATCCTGATAAAGACATCTACATGTATATAAACTCCCCTGGTGGTGTTGTAACTTCTGGGATGGCTATTTATGATACCATGCAATTTATCAAACCCAAAATTTCTACTGTATGCATTGGGCAGGCTTGTTCTATGGGCTCTATGCTATTGTGTGCAGGCACTAAGGGGATGCGTGCATCCCTTCCTAATTCCAGAATCATGATCCATCAGCCATTGGGTGGGTATCAAGGGCAGGCTACTGATATTGAGATTCATGCAAAAGAGATAATTGGTTTGAAGAAGCGGCTTAATCAACTTTATGTTAAACATACTGGGCAGCCAATAACTGCAGTTGAAAAAGGTGTGGAAAGAGATAATTTCATGGATCCAGAACAGGCAATGAAGTTTGGTTTAATAGATAGAATAGTTGATAAAAGGCCATCGTCTAATGATGATGTGAAGGTTGGAAAGAAAGTAGCATAACTTAAAGTATAGGTGTATATAAATGGGTACTGATATTACAGATAGCAAAAATACCTTATATTGCTCATTTTGCGGCAAAAGTCAGCATGAGGTAAGAAAGCTTATCGCTGGTCCTACCGTCTATATTTGCAATGAATGCATTGAACTTTGCTCTGACATTGTGCGGGAAGATCACAAAAATATGATTTTAAGTGGTGAGGGTTTGCCTAAGCCTCAGGAAATATGTAAAACTTTAGATGAATATGTAATTGGCCAAGATCAGGCAAAAAAAATTCTTTCGGTTGCGGTTTATAATCACTATAAAAGACTTGCTAATTTAGATGAATCAAACTCTGTTGAGATACAGAAGTCTAACATTTTGGTTATTGGCCCTACCGGTTGTGGTAAGACCTTACTCGCGCAAACACTTGCTAGAATTTTAGATGTTCCATTTGCAGTTGCAGATGCTACCACTTTGACGGAAGCTGGTTATGTTGGGGAAGATGTTGAGAATATTATACTAAGGCTATTACAAGCGGCAGACTATAATATTGAACGTACGCAAAAGGGTATTGTGTTCATTGACGAGGTCGACAAGATCTCACGCAAGTCAGACAGCCCATCTATTACGAGAGATGTTTCTGGTGAAGGTGTACAGCAGGCATTGCTTAAGCTTATGGAAGGTACCATAGCTGCAGTTCCTCCACAGGGTGGTAGAAAACATCCGCAACAGGAATTTTTGCAAATTGATACAACTAACATACTTTTTATTTGCAGTGGTGCCTTTGCTGGGCTAGAAAAAATAATCTCTTCTAGAGATAACCAGAGTGGCATTGGCTTTGGCGCAGAAGTCAAAAATAAAGAAGTATTAAACGTAGGCCAGCTATTTAAAAAAGTTGAGCCAGAAGATTTGCTCAAGTATGGCCTGATTCCTGAGTTTATCGGGCGTTTGCCGGTGGTTGCGACTATCGATGAGCTTGGTGAAGAAGCGTTAATCAAGATTCTTACCGAGCCTAAGAATGCCATAGTGAAGCAATTCAAAAAACTATTTGAGATGGAAGGGGTTAAGCTTTCATTTACAGAAGATGCATTGCATGAGATTGCTAAAAAAGCAATTAAGCGAAAAGCTGGTGCTAGGGGTTTAAGAACTATCATGGAAGAATGTTTGCTGGAACTTATGTATGATATTCCTGGTAACAAGGATGTTGTAGAAGTTGTTATTGATGGCCAAGTAGTGGTGGACAAAGTTAAGCCTAAATTGGTTTTAAAGAAAAAGTCTAAGGGTAAAGATCAGGTTGAGCCTACATCTGAAGAAGTGAAAGCCGGCAATCAATAGCACCATTTCTTTTGTTAGTTTAGCTATAATAAACGGTCTGTCCGTCAAAAGACTGATAACGATGATAATGTGAGGGCTTGAGGCATAAAAATGATTGGAGAAATCCATAAGAAAAGGCTATTACTAAGGTAAAGCTTATGGATTTTATTCCCTTTTTACTTATGGGTTTGACTGGTTGCATGAATACTTTTCCACCCCAAAGAACAATTATCTCAGGGCATTATTTCGATCTTTAAAGGTTGCATTTTTAGTCGGAGTATCATAAGTGTGGGGTACTATGCTTTTTGATAATGATTTATCCATAATTCAGACTATATAGAACCAGCTCTTTGCTTAAAGTCTCCTCATTATACGCTACTCTCTAAACGAACCTTGCTTCTGGCTGTTGCTTGTACTAAACCAAGATATGGCCGTTTCAAGCAAGCCACCCTTTGTCGCAGACGGTGTATCTGCTTCTACAGATGCATTAACGGCTTTAGCGCTTGGCTCTGAAGAAGCGGCGCGGAAGACATAATGCTTATCCTCATCGGACTTCATCATAGCTTCAGCATCCGCTTTTGTATAACCATTTCCAAAATCTACAGTGATCTTGCCAACCTTTTGGGGTGATCCGGATAGCACGTCAAAGGTTTCTAAAGCAAAATCTTTGTTCAGATTGCAACCATCAAGAAGTAATGTAACGTTTGTCTTATCACCCAAACTATTTGTCTTATCACCCAAACTATTTTTAATCTCTATCAGTAGCTGTTTGATATCATCCCCCTTAATAGTTTGATTATTTGATAAATCAAAGGTATAACTCATACCTGATGCCCATTTTGCTCCGAAAACTGTTTGTTTAGGACATGATAAGCTATTATTGTGCAAAAGCATTTTAATGGAGTTCTTAAGGTAATCCCTTGATGCAATAACTGCATCTAAAGTTAAGCTATTGTTGTTCAAATTTAATTCTTGAAGGTTGGGAAAATAACTAGCATTTCTTACAAGGTCTTTTAGATATACATCCGTAATTTTATTACCTGCTAAATCTAATTCTTTTAATGCAGATAAAGTAAATGATTTTTGCTCATCCTTATGGGTCAAACAACTAGCCAAGCTAGCAATGATGCTTGCATCATTGCATACATCTGCAGCGCGAAGGGTTTCGAGCGTAAGGAAGCTTTTTTTAACAATATTTTGTAGTGGCTCATAAGAAATGTCGCGAAACTCATTTCCTGAAATATCTAAAGTTACCATTGTTCTATTGCTTAGTGCTTCTAAAACTTTGGATAGCTGATCATCGGTCAAATTATTATCAGCTATTTTTAAGCTTTTTATATTTTTGCCGCTTTCACTTTGAAGATATTCTACCAAAGCTTCAATTGCGCCTTTTTCATTTAAATCGCATTTACTTAAATTAAGTGATTCAAGCTCTTCAAATGACTTCAAAAGTTCTATAAAATCTAATGCCAGTGGTTTAGTTTCTAGATCAGTTGAATTAGCGTTATCTGTAATGTTGTTGCCACCCACATTTAAAACTTTAATTTTGTTAATTTTGTTCTTTAATACATCTGGTAGGTTAGTTTTCATAAATTGACACTTATTGCCGTTTATGTTTACTTCCACAATGCCATTAACAAGTTTTGCCTTATTCAAGCCTTCTGCTAATTTATTTATGCCTTCATCTCCTAGATCTGCATTAGACAAGTCAACAACTGAAACCCGATTGTTCAAACCCAACAGGAATTGAATTCTTCTTAGAAAATTGGTAATTAGCGATTCGGCGCCTATCATGCTGTTATGTAAGCCATTAAATGCACGTAGCCCTAGTATTTTTTGATATCCATCTCTAATATCGTTAGCGATCCGATTATACTCTTGTGCTTTTTCAGGATTTAATTGCAAGTAGGTTGATTCCTTTGGCTCTGTAGGTTCCTTTGGCTCTGTAGTTTTCTTGGTTGGTATTGCTGTACTAGCGTAAGCTCTAAAAGCAGTGCGATGAGTGCGTCCTAATATCCGATTCAATGTATTCAACATATCTATACCCTATTAAGTTTTTTAAATACTATATAATACTTTATTATAGCATATAAATGAAAAACATCAATAACATGTTGGTATATTTATAAAAATATGGAGACCGTGTTAAAAAGTGTGTCTAAGAGGGCCAAATAGAGAAGGCAGAAACAGGATGTTTCATCCAAGAATCTTCCTCAAAGTCTTTAATAATCACAAAAAGAAAATCTAGTAAGCGTTCTGGATTTTCAAAAGATTGCT
>JAJTHY010000043.1 GCA_021298045.1 Candidatus Jidaibacter sp. | reverse complement strand
TCAACCTACTGGTTCTATGGTGGTTGATATTGGCGGTGGCACTACTGAAGTTGCCGTTATTTCTTTGGGTGGCGTTGTTTATGCCAGATCTGTAAGGGTAGGTGGTGACACTATGGATGAGGCTATTATTTCATATATTCGTCGCAATCATAACTTGCTTATTGGTGAATCAACTGCGGAGATGATCAAAAAAGAGATAGGCGCAGCTTGTCAGCCTACCGGTAATCCTAGAACTATGGAGATTAAGGGTAGGGACCTTTTAAATGGTATTCCAAAAGAGATGGTATTTACTGAGGCTCAAGTAGCGGAAAGCTTAACAGAGCCGGTTAACCAAATAGTAAGTGCGGTTAAAAATGTATTGGAGTCTTCTCCTCCGGAGCTTTCTGCGGACATAGTAGACCATGGAATAGTTATGACTGGTGGTGGAGCTTTGTTGAAAGGCTTGGATAAGGTTATATCCGAGCAAACAGGTTTACCAGTAATCGTTGCGGAGGAAGCTTTGTGCTGTGTTGCACTTGGCACAGGTCGCGTTTTAGACGATTTTGATGAATTAAAACACGTATTATTTAGGCAAGATTAATAAATTTGATGACATTTAATTTTAAAAAATACTTTGATGAGGTTTTGTTTGTACCTTTGGGAGGAACAGACGAAATTGGTACTAACCTTTATCTCTATCATTACAAAGGAAAATGGCTAATTGTTGACATGGGACTTGGTTTCGCTGGGGATTATTTCCCTGGTGTGGAGATAATAGTGCCTGATATAACTTTTTTGCAAAGTATAAAAAAAGACATTGTTGGCTTGGTAATTACGCATGCGCATGAGGATCATATCGGGGCAATTCAATATCTGTGGCCAGAGGTTAAAGTACCTATTTATGCGACAAAATTCTCTGCTGCGATAATAAAAACCAAGCTTGCCGATGTTGGTATTCAGAATGATGTAACATTGAAAGAAGTTCGTGCAAACTCCAAGTTTGAAGTTGGGCCATTT
The DNA here is from genome assembly GCA_021298045.1 of Candidatus Jidaibacter sp. Lineage (GTDB taxonomy): Bacteria > Pseudomonadota > Alphaproteobacteria > Rickettsiales > Midichloriaceae > JAJTHY01. The sequence continues at coordinate 11,093 of JAJTHY010000043.1, read as the reverse complement.
TCTCTTGAATATGTTTCGCTTACGCACTCAGTTCCTGAAATGCAAGGGTTAATAATACGTACTGAGAAGGGCAATGTATTCCATTCTGGAGATTGGAAGTTTGACCATAACCCGCTTATAGGTGCGCATTCTGACCTTGAAAAATTGAAGAAGCTTGGTGATGAAGGTGTGCTTGCAATGATTTGTGATTCCACCAATATTTTCACTGAAGGTAGAGCTGGATCTGAAGGTGACCTTAAAGATAGTTTAAGAAACTTGATTGCAACGTTTAAAAACGAAATGGTAGTGATAACCACCTTTGCTTCTAACATTGCTAGGCTTTATTCTCTTATGGAAGCCGCAAAAAGTGTAAAAAGGAAGGTAGTATTAAGTGGAACATCGCTATGGCGCATGTATAATGCTGCGGTTGAATGTGGGTATTTGTCTGATGTTGATGCTCCTATTCACCCAAAACAAAGTGGTAAATTAAAAAGAAGCGAAACTTTGGTTATAGCTACGGGCTGTCAGGGGGAAAGGTTTGCAAGCATTGCTAAATTAGCGCGTAATGAACACCCGGATATTAAGCTTTCTCGTGGAGATAAAGTTATCTTTGCATCCAAGATTATACCTGGTAATGACAAGAAAATTTTTGCAATGTTTAATAAATTTTGCAAAGCTGGCATAGACGTGCTGACAGAGAAAGATCACTTTGTGCATGTATCTGGGCATCCATGTAGGGATGAGCTAGAAGAAATGTATAAGTTAGTGCGGCCTAAATACGCAATACCTATGCATGGTGAACCTATGCACACTCACGAACATTGTCATTTTGTGAAAGAGAAAAAGCTTGGCTTGCCAATTCAAATAGAAAATGGAAGCGTTACCTTAATAACAGGAGAAAAAACCGAGGTAATAACCAAGGTTGTAACGGGTAACATGGCCATAGATGGTAATTTTGTTTTGCCTTCTGATAGCGAAATTTTAAGATTGCGCAGAAGAATGCGAGATGAAGGGCTTGCTGTGGTAAGCGTAGTTTATGACAAAAAAGGAATGGTTAATGGTCCAGAAGTGCTGGCTCCTGGAGTTATGGATTCAAGTGATGATGCCGAGTATTTTGACCAATTGAAATCTGAGCTAACACAATTTTTGAGTACAGCTAATTTCAAAACTCTTAAAGAAGTTGAGAGCAAAATAAGTGGTATTACTAAGCGTTTCTTTAAGAGAGAAATTGGTAAAGAACCTAAAATTCTTGTGCAGTTGATTAAAATCAATTCCTGAAAATAATTGAGCATAAGCAAGTATGTTATTAAAAGCTTTTGCGGCGGAGCATTCAGAAAGTTAAATCAGAGGCTTAACTATGCTTAAAATTGGAACTAGATCTAGCAAGTTAGCGCTAACCCAAACGCAAATCGTAATTGATCTTTTAAAGGCTGTTGACCCCAAACTTGAGTTTGAAGTGGTGCCGATTGTAACCACTGGGGATAAATTATACGATGCTAACCTAGCGCTTATTGGCGGTAAAGGGTTGTTTCTAAAGGAATTAGAAGAGCATTTGCTTGATGGTAAAATAGATTTTGCAGTTCATTCTTTAAAAGATGTTCCTGCTTTTTTGCCGGATGGCTTAACTATTTCCTGTTTCTTGAAAAGAGAGAATCCATTTGATGCTTTTTTAAGTGCTAAGTACAGAGATTTAAATTCTTTGCCAGCGGGGGGCAAGGTAGGAACTTCATCTTCCAGAAGATTGGTGCAGCTAAAAGCATTGCGACCAGATTTAGAAATAGTGCCATTTAGAGGGAATGTTATTACCAGGCTCAATAAGCTACAAGATGGTGTTGTGGATGCCTGTATATTAGCATGTGCAGGGCTTAAGCGCTTGGGTCTCGAGGCTGAAATTAAACATATATTAACGCCGGATCAAATGCTTCCAGCTGTAGGGCAGGGGGTTATTTGTATAGAGCATATGGATAATAATAAATCACTTACTGATCTCCTTGAGCAAATAAATCATAAACCAACAGAGATATGCGCTATAGCTGAGCGTGCTTTCATGAAAGAGTTAAGTGGTAATTGCACAACTCCTCTGGCGGCATATGCTGTTATAGAAGGCGAGATGGTTAATTTAAACGCCATGTATTGCAGCGATATTAAGTGTGAGGGTATTTACGTATGTTCCCAAAGCCATATCTCTCATTCAGCTTTGGCGGGTGAGGAATGTGGCATTAAGATTAAATCTGTTATCGCTAACCTTGAGCCATAAAGTAGCTTTGGGCGCAGCTGTCTAACGTTCTGGCCACAAATGAAAAAGCGAAATAGCTAACAATCATTGATGGTAATTCAATCCAATAGTTATCTGCCTTCTCAGGATTGGTAATCAGTGAAGCAATAGAGCCACAGATTTTATGAGTTGTTGTGCACCATAAAGACATCAAGGAATCAACGGGGTAAAGGACTAAATTTATAAGTCGGTTTGCTTGAAATAAACAATCATCAATCCCCCTCACACCTGTAACATACTTGCTTGTAAAAGATCTAGCCAAAAATAATATATTTGCAACGTTGCATACGGTAAGGCAAGTGCTATAAGGACTGATGAGTGCTCGCTCAAATATATTATCTCTATTTAAATCTGAAGTAATTTTAAAATCTGGGTTTATCAGAATCTTTCTTGCAGCTGAGTCAGTTATTGTTGAGAGTAAAGAACCATTTTCTATTTCAGGATGGTAGTAAATGTTGGAAGAGAGAGATACATTCAAATTTCTAACATTATCCACTAAAACTTCTGGGGTATGCAGCATAAGATAACGCATTTTTTCCAATAATTGAGGGCTTGTATTCTGATAGTGCCCGGTAAATTCATAGTTTCCCCCCTCTTTATGACTAAAAAGTTCAAGGGCATTACACCTACCATAAGGTGAGATAGACCTGGTGAAAACTGGTGCGTAATTATACAGATTATCAATAAGTGGGAGCAAATAAAATATGAAAGAGTATGCTCTATAAGTACAATGGCTAAATGATAAAACATTTGCTAATATTTTCCCATCTGGACATAGAGTATCATATTTATATCTATGAATTCTAGGTGCAGTTATTGCAAGAATAGTTGAGGTGACGCTAGAAACCCCATATAACTTTTGATCAAAAAACCACTGAGTGCATGTAAAGAAATATGATAATGATGGTAAGCGTTCAATGATTTCATCTACTACTCTGCAGCCCTTGGTATCGAAGATTTTAAATGTTTCTTTTAAGCCATATTTTTTTAATACCTCTAGATCTTTCCAGTTTGGATAATAAGTCATAAGTTCATCTATAATCGTGGTCTGAATTTTTCTTTTATGAGAAAAAACTTTGTTAACAAATCTGTCAAATTCTAGAGGCGTCATTTTGCCATGTTCTTTTACATAGGTAAGGAATATATCTAGGGCTTTGTGTTGATTTTCGCTCAAAAGAGCGTAAGAAAAATTTAACTCTTTAAATAACTCAAAAAAATGGCTCCACCCATTTTCTTTATCCCAAAGGTGGTATATAAGAGCGGGCCAAAAAGTTTTGAGTGAATCTAAGAAAAGGTTCTTTTGATCGGTTCTAAGTTGGTCTCCCTTCAATGCATTAAAGTAGGTTATGAGCGTTGAGACATCAGACACCTTATCTTCTAACTTATCAATATCGAAGTGTGAGTAATTTAAATCTAATTTATATACAGCGGGTAAATACATTGCCCAAAACTCTTTAAAAACTTTTACTTTATCCTCATCAGTTTTTTCATTATCCTGGGATCGAATTTTGAAGTCTTCAAACAACTTCTTCAAGAATTTGGATCCAGAAGTGGTCCCATAGTCAACTTCGGTTATCATCTGTGGCCGCCTCTGTGTCTGCGAGTTATTCTCTTCAGATACTGGCTTTTTTCCAACGAAAATATTTAATAATTCTTCGTAATAGTGATGTTTTTTGAAAAATTGATATTTTAGCGTAGGATTTTCTTTAACATATTGGTATTCTTGGTAAATGCGATATGAATCTGTATTTCCTTCCAGAAGATTTTTATTTTCCGTGGGAATGATTTCTCTATCAAATAAATCGCATATTACCCTAAATGGAGCCCATTGCATGTGCGCTAATGCGGGTATATTTGCCAAACGAAAATCTTCCGCTATAACCTGACCTTGATTTGTTGGGAATTTAGTTGTTGTGCATTCATGAAATAGATTGAAATCTTTTAATAACAAAAGGTTATTAGCTGCTAAAAATTTATCCCATCTTTCTAGCTTTTGCTTATCCCAATCATCATCTACAAAAAATGATAAAAGCTCATTAGCGAGTTGAAGCTCAGGGAATGCTTTATCAAATAAAGTTCTATCTAGCGATTCTAATTTGGATGGTTCTAATGATGAAAATTTCATCTGATAACTATGTAAAATTTAGGTAATTATAGCAGAAAACATATAAAAGTGAAGTATTGAATTATAGCTAATTCAACTACAAAAAGGCACGGTTTTTGCTTTATAGCTAAACCCTTATAAAATGGATACGCTAATACTGCGCCTTTTCAATAAATTTTTACCTGTTTTGCCTTTGAAATATCTCTATATTCCATGCGTAAAATAGGCAAAAATTTATGAGAAAATTCTTGATTTTCGCGCCCATTTTGTAAGAGTTTAGCTATAAATTATGAAGTATTAATTTCACCTTTTATCCATAACTCGGTTTACCTAATCATGTTTTCATAACACTTGCGTTCTATTTCTTCGTAACTTCGTACGTATTTTTGTTTGTCGGAAATTCGCTGTTTCAGTAAATGGGCATTATATGCATGTGCAAGGCTAATATTTTGTTTTAGCATGTTAGCTTGGGTTTCATAGCCTGCAGAAAGTGCGTCTCCCAAGCAGTCTGAATATGCAAGAGTATGTTCTAATTCGGCTATCTGCATAACTATGTTTGAGATATTTATTTTAAACGCTCTTTTTGCAGATTCAAATGCAAAGATGTGAGCAAGTTTTTCATGCATATACAAGTAAAGAGCTCTGTTACTTTGGGATAATTTTGCTACATCCACATTATGTAGGTAATTTGTAAGGCTAGCTAAGATATCTTCTGGGAGGAAGGTGGCTGATAACTCAAGGTGATGTTGCTGCATTCTTTACCTTTTTTCATTATTATCAATAGGTTAATTGATAATAATGGCGAGTCAAGGCAATAATTATTGCTATCTATCAATGCCATCATTCATTGATTCAAAGTAAGATTTTCCTGCAAAATATAAGGTACAGATAGCTGTTAATCCTACAATTGTTATGCCTATGGGTTTTGATAAAAATGCCAAGGCGGTGCTGCATAATGATTTAATAGCAGTTGGAGAAGCAGTGGGTTTTTGCTCCTGTTCTTTAGATTTAATAAGTTCATTAAAAAATATGGACAAATAATCATCGGGAATTAAAGGTACTAGTTTATCAGATGGCCAATGTTCAAGCGCTTGCACATTGCTAATAATCTCCTCTTTGAAATTGGTTCTGTCACCAAATTGAATAATTGAACATGCTATTAGTAGATCTACGTTATAAATTAATGCGTAAGTTTCTTGGAAATCTAATTCACTAAAACCTTTTTCGCAATCACTAATTGAGTTTTTAATATAACCTATATATTTGACACCTTCTCCACTAAGCCAATCCTCCACTTTTTGCTTATCAAAATCTTGTCCAATGAAGCCTTTAATTACACGCCAATAAAGTAGTGCTAAATCACTTGTTTTCCTTGATTCGTCAATATCATCAGGTGTAAGTATATCTAGTTTAAAATCCTCTTCTCCATCTATTGCGGTAGATGCATGGTTTGAAGTATATGGGGTGTTTTTAATTCTAAGTCTGCTACTTTGAGTATATTGAGTATAGTAGTAAGAAGGCTTATTATTATTATCTTTCATAAGTTACCTCAATAACTCTAAGAGTTTCTTTTTTAATTCACCATCTTTATGAGATGGTGTAACCATGCTGTTGATGTTAAGGGTTTTAAACAAATTAACTTCTCCGTCGGAAACTAATTGCTCTATAAACCTCCAATGCTTTTTGCTTACCATTGCTCTAGGTGAATATATAATTACAGGTTTTTTCATATAAATGCTCTCAATGCACATGGAGATAGAGTCTCCAGTCACTATAATATAGTCAACGCAAACAAGAAAGCCTTTATATGGGTTTTTCTCAGTGCTTTTTGAACTGTAAATAAAATGTGGAACTTTGGAGCGTCTTATTTCATCAAATATTAAATTACTCAAGCTTGTATCTGTTCTACGGCTATCACTCACTAAAATGCTGCCATTCAGCTTTTTTGCCAGCTCTATGGTCTGCTGAGCCAGCTCTACTGCATGCTTTGATTCCATTTTGCACCCACGCGCGCTACCTCCTATAAGCAAAGCTATTTTGGGTTTTGGCAAGTGAGAGAATGTAGGCGCCCATGTCTTTTCAGAATCTACAATTTCATCGTTGCTTAAATTTACTATAGCTCCGTTTACCCGAATAATTTTTTTCTTATTATCCAGTGGGCTAAGCCTTATGTTATCGTGATGAGGCAACACAACGGCATCAAAGGTTTTCAGCGGTAAATCTGGCTTCAGAATCTGTATAAATTTGGTTTTTGGATATTTTCCTTTTAAATAGCTACAAACTCTAGCTAGCCTTCTGCCACTGCTAATTACTATATCTGGTACTTCTTTTTTAGATAGAAGCTCCTTGGTTTTTTTATCTAATACTAATCCATCTAGAAACGGAATAAAGTTTGGGAACTTGGCCCAGGTGGTATACGATACCTCTTTAGTTTCGTATTCATATCCTAAAATCTCCGCAAGTGCAACACCTTGCTTTGAACTGCCTATTTTGTTATCAGTCAAAACCCAAACTTTCATCATATATACTCCGTTAATTTGAAAAATTGGTTTGTCGCACCTATTTGCTGCGCATCCGCACCTATTCGAGATAGGCTTACGGTGCTCGTAATAGCTGCTCCTCCCACTTTTTCAAATTTCCTGTCGTCTATAAATTTTTTGTCCGTTAATTTGAAAAATTGGTTCGTCGCATCTATTTGCTGCGCATCCGCACCTATTGGAGATAGGCTTACGGTGCTCGCAATAGCAGCTCCTCCCACTTTTCCAAATTTCCTGTCGTCTATAAATTTTTTGTCCGTTAATTTGAAAAATTGGTTTGTCGCACCTATTTGCTGCGCATCCGCACCTATTCGAGATAGGCTTACGGTGCTCGTAATAGCTGCTCCTCCCACTTTTCCAAATTTCCTGTCGTCTATAAATTTTTTGTCCGTTAATTTGAAAAATTGGTTTGTCGCATCTATTTGGTGCGCATCCGCACCTATTCGAGATAGGCTTACGGTGCTCGCAATAGCTGCTCCTCCCACTTTTCCAAATTCCAGCCCCTGATTTATTTTAAGCTGCATTTCTTCTTCTGCGATCACGCCTTACTTTTTTGGAAAAGGCTTCCCCTTTAACTGCTCTAGGCGCTATGTAATTTTCAATAGTCGTAGACAGTGTCTCGTGATTACCAGTAAAGAAATGGTCCCCATCAATTGGAGCATATTCTATAGAAGAGTTTCTCTGTTTTGCAAGTTTTTCGTATAGCCCAAATACAGCTTCCTCTTTCACAACCCTATCTTTAGTACCTTGTACTATTAACCCTTGGGCTGGGCATGGGGATAAAAAGTTGAAGTCATACGATGAAGCGGGTGGGGAGATAGCAACAAAACCATCAACCTCAGGTCTTCTCATTAAAAGTTGCAAAGAAATCCACGCTCCAAATGAAAACCCAGCAATCCAGCAGCTGCTGTGATCTGGGCATTGCAATTGTAACCAATCCATTGCAGCTGCAGCGTCTATAAGCTCTCCAGCGCCATGATCAAATACGCCTTGAGATTTGCCTACGCCTCTAAAATTAAAACGTAACACCGAAAAACCATTTCGGACGAATGCTTGAAATGTGTGGTAAACCACCTTGTTATTCATGGTGCCACCATGAAGTGGGTGCGGATGTAAAACCAAGGCAATTGGTGCATTGCGTTCCTCGCTTTGGTGGAACCTTGCTTCTATGCGCCCTTCTGGCCCGCTGAATATAACTTCTCTAACCATGTAAAACCCCGTAAAAAGATTTGCAAAAATCTAATTTCCTACTTGCTTAGTAGGTTATTATTGTTTAGAATCTGCTTAACTGCGAAGTAAGCATCTTAGCACAAACTTCGTAAATTTAATAGTAAAAATATATATCGGTTATGATTTTAACCACCAAGGGAAGATTTGCTGTAATGGCCTTAGTTGACATAGCTTTTAGCTCAGTTGGAGGGCCAGTGCCATTGCTTGACATTGCAAAGAGGCAGAATATTGATCCTGGATATTTAGAGCAGATATTCATCAAACTTAAAAAATCCGGTTTAGTAAGCTCTTTTCGTGGCCCTGGAGGCGGGTATGTCCTTGGTGCAGAAGGTGAGAACATAATGATCTTAGACATATTGAAAGCTGTTGGAGAAGATGTGAAGATGACTCGTTGCGAAGGTAAAGCTGGAGACATGGGTTGTATGCATGATAAATCAATCTGTTCCACCCATAAGTTGTGGAGGGCTTTGGAGTTTCAAATTGAGAATTACTTGCAGAGCATAACAATAGGTGATGTTTGCCAAAGCAATAAATTAAGTAAAGAAAATGCATAAAACGATATTTTTTGACAATAATGCAACTACAAAGCTAATGCCTATTGTGAAAGAAGCTATAGTAGAGGTCATGGATAACCCGCTAAATGCCTCGTCTATGCATGTATTTGGCAGGTATGCCAAACACATATTGGATTCTTCTAGGGATAGTATCAAAAAAGCAATTGGAGTGGGAGATGAATACCAGGTTATTTTCACTTCCTCAGGAACCGAAAGTAATAATTTGGCCGTAAAAGGGCTACCAGGTTTTAAAGTTTTTTCATCACAGATAGAGCATGCATCAATTATTTCTGTGGTAGACCAAGCTATTATACCTGTTACCAAGGATGGAGTTATTGATCTTGAAGCGCTTGAAAAAATTTGCGCTGGTGAGCATGGTAAGTTTTTAGTATCAATTATGTCGGCCAACAATGAGACTGGAGTAATCCAGCCGATCAAGCAGGCTGCTGAAATAGTTCACAAGTATGGAGGATTAATACACAGTGATGCTAGCCAAAGCTTTGGCAAAGTGGAGTTCAATATCTCTGAACTTGACCTAGATATGGTAACGATTTCTTCGCATAAATTTGGTGGTCCTATAGGTGCTGCTGCGCTTATTTTTAAGAAAAATATCCCGCTTGGTGCTATAATGTTTGGTGGTGGTCAAGAATTGCGGCATAGGCCTGGAACGCAAAATGTGTGTGCGATACACGGTTTTGGTATTGCTGCTGAAGCAGTTGTTAAAAATTTAAAAAACTATGCTGGTCTATCGAAATTAAGAGATTATATACAAAATGAAATTAAGCTGATTTCTCCAGATTCTGTAGTGTTTGGTGAAAAGCTGGACAGGCTTCCTAATACACTTTCTATTACTATGCCAGGTGTTTCCAGCGAAACACAAGTTATATATTTTGATACTAATGAATTTGCGATTAGCGCTGGTTCCGCATGTTCTTCTGGTAGAATGGATTTGCCGCACGTTCAAATGGCTATGGGTTATGATGAAGGCGTTGCAAGAAGCTCTATACGAATATCACTTGGAATTGATAATAATATGGAGCAAGCGGAGTTATTTGTAAAAGTTTGGGGTGACTTATTTGCAAATTCAAATAAGTCTAAAATTAATATAAGGAGTTAAAATGAGCGAGCTAAGACTACCTGTGTATATGGATTATCAAGCAACCACGCCACTTGACCCAAGGGTTTTAGAGGCTATGTTGCCATATTTTAATCACAAATTTGGTAACCCGCACTCTAGGAGCCATAAATTTGGTTGGGATGCGGAAAATGCGGTGGAAGAAGCGCGTAAGCATGTAGCAGAATTAATTAATGCAGATCCAAGAGAGATTATCTTCACTTCTGGTGCAACTGAATCTAATAACCTTGCAATTAGGGGCGTGGCTGAGTTTTACAAAGATAAAAGGAATCACATAATAACTGTGGCAACAGAGCATAAGTGCGTGCTTGATACAGCTAGGCACTTGAGCCAAGAAGGTTTTGAAGTAACTTATTTGCCTGTAAAAGAAAATGGCCTTGTGGATTTAGAAGTGCTTAAATCAGCTATCAAAGATTCCACAGTTTTAGTTTCTGTTATGGCTGTTAATAATGAAATAGGTGTTATCCAACCCATTAAAGAAATAGGGAAAATTTGCAGAGAGCGAGGAGTATTTTTTCACACAGATGCTGCTCAGGCCTTTGGTAAAATTTCTCTTGATGTAAGAGATATGAATGTGGATCTTATGAGTATATCTGGTCATAAAATTTATGGCCCGATGGGAATAGGGGCATTATACGTAGGTCGTAGCCCAAGGGTGAGATTGAACGCTATAGTTCATGGTGGTGGACAAGAGCGTGGGATGAGGTCTGGAACTGTACCAATGCCATTAGTAGTGGGGTTAGGGGAAGCAGCTAGAATAGCTAAACTTGAAATGAAAGAAGAGCATGACCGTATAAAAAGATTATTTGATTATTTTACTTCCAGCTTACTCAAACTCCCTCAAGTGTTTTTAAATGGTGATATTCATGCAAGATACCCTGGAAACATTAACCTAAGTTTTTCGTGCATTGAAGGAGAATCAATGATCGGTGCAATTAAGAATATTGCGGTTTCTTCTGGGTCAGCATGTACCTCAGAGTCATTGGAGCCATCATATGTACTGCGTGCACTCGGAGTTGATGAGGAGTTGGCGCACACATCTATTCGCTTTGGCATAGGAAGATTCACAACTAAAGAAGAGTTGGATTTTGCAATCGATTGTGTTACTCAGGCAGTAGACAAACTAAGAGAATTAAGTCCATTATGGGAGATGTTGCAAGAAGGTGTGGATCTTAAATCCATAAATTGGGCCGGCCACTAATTATAATTTAAAGAGGATAAAATGGCATACAGTCAAAAAGTTATCGATCATTACGAAAACCCTAAAAACGTTGGATCT
>JAJTHY010000155.1 GCA_021298045.1 Candidatus Jidaibacter sp. | reverse complement strand
TCATTCTGCTAATTAACCATTTTTTGACGACGCCTTATTCATAATTCAGATACGATATGAAAATTTTTAATGCGGTCGCCCTGAGGTTGCGCCAACTCATTTTTTCATTTTTCTTGATTTAAAAGTGCTTTACATATAAGGTAAAATGTGTAAAAAATCCATCAAGAAATCTTTAATATATAAATAGAGTCTAAATGTCTGACAATATAAGGTCCTTATCGTATCTATCTAGCAACAATGCAGCTTTCATAGAAGAGCTATATCAACAGTTTATACAGAACCCGGAATCTGTAGAAGTTGAGTGGCAACAGTATTTTAAAAGCTTGGGAGATGCTCCTAGCGATGTTAGTAGAGCAATATCTGGGGCTCCTTGGATGCCTTCGCGCAACAAGGTTATAGGTGTTGTAAGCAAAGATGAATTAAAAGCGCTTCAAGAGAAGAAAAAAGCTAATATAGGTGGTGAAGTTGATGCAAGCAGCATAACGCTTGGTATCAATGCAATTCGGTTAATTGATGCCTATCGCACTTATGGGCATATGGCTGTTGCGTTAGATCCTTTAGGGATGGTAAAGCCTAGGTATCATCCGGATCTTGATTATAAAACTCATGGCTTTACAGATGCTGATTTGGATCGCGAAATTACTCTAGGAGGGTATTTAGGAATTGAGAAAGTTACTTTGAGAAACCTTATATCATATTTAGAAGCAACCTACAGCTCTAGAATTGCTGCTGAATTTATGCATATAGAAAGCCCTGAAGAGCGCGCTTGGTTGAAAAATATTTTTGAATCTACAGCTGGACAAATAAGCTTAAGCAAAGAAGAAAGAATTATAGCGCTGAATGATGTAACTGAAGCAGAGATGTTTGAAAATTATCTGCATACCAAATTTCCAGGAACTAAGAGATTTTCTGTTGAGGGTTTAGAAAGCTTTATCGCAGGTGTGGAAGTTATAGTTCGTGATTCCACTAAAAGTGGGGTTAATGAATTTGCTGTTGGAATGGCGCATCGTGGCAGATTGAATATGTTAACTAAGGTTATGCATAAACCTTATCATGCCATGTTTTCTGAATTTAAAGGCGAGATGGCTTTCCCTGCTGAACTTGGAATTCCTGGTGATGTGAAATATCACTTAGGTGCTTCCACAGATATAGATGTCGATGGTAAGAAAGTGCACATTAGCCTAGTACCAAACCCATCGCACCTAGAGGTTGTTAATGCTGTAGTTTTAGGTAAGGTTAGGGCGAAGCAAGACTTGCGTAATGACACAACTCGCTCTCAAGTTTTGGGAATTTTGATGCATGGTGATGCAGCATTTGCTGGGCAAGGTTCTGTGATGGAAGCTTTGGCTCTTAGTCAGTTGCAAGCCTATCATGTTGGTGGGACTGTGCACGTGGTAACAAATAACCAGATAGGATTTACAACTAATCCTGATGATTCTCGTTCTACGCTTTATTGTACAGACATAGCGAAATTCATTGGCATACCAATATTCCATGTGAATGGAGATGATGTTGACGCTGTTATTTTTGTAAGCAAGTTAGCTTCTCAATATCGTGCTCGCTTTAAGAAAGATGTGGTTATCGATGTTGTAGGATATAGGAAATACGGCCATAATGAAGGGGATGAGCCTTTGTTCACTCAACCTGCTATGTATAATATAATCAAAAACAAAAAGAACCCGGCAGAAATTTATGCAGCAAAGTTGATAGCTGAGGGGGTAATTAGTGCATCTGATGTAGAAGCTAAGAAATCTGCGTTTAAGGCTAAGCTTGATAAGGAATTTGAAATCTCACAAACTTATAAAGTAGAGAAAGCAGATTGGCTAAAAGGTAAGTGGTCGGAGCTAAGTGCTGCTGATATAAACAGAAGCGAGTTAGACACAGGGATTGTTATAGCTAAGCTTAAAGAAATAGGCAAGAAGCTTTGTGAAACACCCGATAATTTCAAGGTTAATTCTAAGATTGCGCGACAATTAGAAGCGAAATTAGAGATGATCAATTCGGGTAAAGGGTTAGATTGGGCAGCTGGTGAATCTTTGGCTTTCGCAACCTTATTGGCTGAAGGGTATCCTATTAGGATGACTGGGCAAGATGTTGAGCGTGGCACTTTCTCGCATAGGCATGCAGTACTAGTAGATCAAGAATCTGAATTCAAATATGTACCTATGAATAATCTTTCTGCCGATCAAAAAGCTAAGCTAGAGATTAAAAACAGTAACTTATCTGAATTTGGAGTTCTTGGATTTGAATATGGATATAGCTTCACTCATCCAGATACATTAACTATATGGGAAGCTCAGTTTGGTGATTTTGCGAATGGGGCGCAAGTTGTTATTGATCAGTATATAACCTCTGGCGAAGCTAAATGGTTAAAGATGAATGGGCTTGTAATGCTATTGCCTCATGGTTATGAAGGGCAGGGGCCAGAGCATAGCTCTGCACGTCTAGAACGCTTCTTGCAATTGTGTGCTCGTGACAATATTCAAGTAGCTTGTCCTACCACACCTGCATCTCTCTTTCATATTTTGCGCAGGCAATTGCATAGGAATTTCAGGAAGCCTTTGGTTATCATGTCTCCTAAATCTTTATTGAGGCATAAGCTAGCAATTTCAGATCTGAGCGAATTTGCAGAGGGCACTAAGTTTAGATTGGTATTGCCTGAGACGGATGCTTCTATTAAGCCTGAATCTGTGAAGCGTGTAATTTTCTGCACTGGTAAGGTTTATTATGATCTTGTGGAGCAAAGGCAGAAATTAGATCGGAAAGACACAGTAATACTAAGGTTGGAGCAGATTTATCCATTTCCTAAAATTTCGATTGCTGAGGAAGTTAAGAAGTATCCGAATGCAGAAATAGTTTGGTGCCAAGAAGAGCATGAAAACATGGGTGCTTTTTACTTTGTGGAACCGAGATTTGAAAGGGTTCTTACAGCTATGGATCATGTACATAAAAGGTTAAGATATGTGGGTAGGAATCGTTCTGCTTCCCCTGCGGCTGGCTACATGAAGATCCATGTGGTTGAATTATCTAAACTATTAGAAGACGCGTTTGCGAAATAAAAATTGTATAAGTAGGAGAGTAGAATGTCGATTAATGTTGTTGTCCCACCACTTGGGGAATCTGTAAGTGAAGCTACAATTGCAAAATGGCATAAAAAACCAGGTGATGCAGTGAAAATTGACGAGCTTTTGGTTGAGCTTGAAACGGATAAAGTAACTCTAGAAGTAAATTCTCCAGCAAATGGCAAGGTTGAAGAAGTGCTAGTTAGTGAAGGTAGTTCTGTTTCTGTGGGTGCAATACTCGGGAAAATAGCTGAGGGTGCAGTAGCGGCTACTCCTTCTGTAGCTTCTGCTCCTGCATCTCAACCTGTTGTTACAACAATTTCTCAACCTGTTAATGCTTCGATTATAACGTCCCCTGCTGCAGGAAAAATTGCACAAGACAAGGGAGTTAATCTTGCAAGTATCCAGGGTTCTGGCAAAGATAACAGAATTACAAAAGGCGATGTTTTAAACGCTTCAGTTGCTCCAGTTGCTACGGCTGCATCTAATGTGGTGCGTGAGGAGCGTGTGAAAATGACTAAGCTGCGTAAAACCATAGCTGATCGTCTTAAATATTCGCAAAATACTGCAGCAATACTTACAACTTTCAATGAAGTTGATATGTCTGAAGTATTCAGAATCCGCAAGCAATATCAAGAACAGTTTATGGAAAAACATGGTGTCAAGCTTGGTTTCATGTCGATATTTGCAAAAGCAGTGGTAAAAGCGCTTAAAGATATTCCAGCGATCAATGCTGAAATCGATGGCGAAGAAATTGTTTACAAAAACTATTATGACTTGGGAATCGCGGTTGGAACCGACCAGGGGCTTGTTGTACCGGTAGTTAGAAACGTTGATCAAATGTCATTTTCTGATATTGAAAAAGGGATTGCAGCTTTGGGTAAAAAAGCTCGTGATGGCAAACTCACTATGGCAGATATGTCGGGAGCTACCTTTAGCATAACTAATGGTGGAACATATGGATCATTGCTTTCAACCCCAATCATTAATCCGCCACAATCTGGCATATTGGGGATGCATAATATTGTAGAAAGACCAATTGCTGTTAATGGACAAGTGGTGATTCGTCCAATGATGTATATAGCTCTTTCTTACGATCATAGAATTGTAGATGGTAAAGAGGCGGTAACATTCCTTGTTAAGATCAAGCAAATGGTAGAAAACCCAGAAAAACTGCTTTTTGATTTATAAATAATATTAGGTGTAGAAACATGAAGGAAATGAGAGAATTTGATGTAGTGGTAATTGGCGGTGGACCTGGTGGCTATGTAGCTGCAATTAAGGCAGCTCAACTTGGTTTAAAAGTTGCCTGTGTAGAAAAAAGAGGCACACTGGGGGGAACTTGCTTAAATGTGGGTTGCATACCATCTAAAGCATTGCTGCAATCTTCTCATAAATTTGAAGAAGCATTATCTCATATGGCGGATCATGGTGTTGAAGTTAGCTCAGTGAAGTTGAATCTTGCTAAAATGATGGAGCGTAAGAATAAGGTAGTATCAGCGCTTTGTAGTGGTATAGAAGGCCTATTTCTTAAAAACAAGGTTACCTATATAAAAGGTCATGCGAGTTTTGTGTCGAACACAGAAATTTTAGTTAAAGGCGAGCAGGGAGAAGAAAAGATAAAAGCTAAAAATATTATCATTGCAACAGGCTCTGATATAGCGCACATACCTGGCATTGCAATTGATGAAAAGCAGATAGTATCTTCAACTGGTGCATTGGCATTAACCAGAGTACCTGGTAAGATGATTGTAATTGGAGGTGGATATATTGGCTTGGAGATGGGTTCGGTTTGGAGTCGTCTTGGTGCGGAAGTAACTGTGGTAGAATTCTCTGATCGTATCGTATCTGCTATGGATTCTGACATCTCTAAAGAATTTAAGAAGGTCCTAGAAAAACAAGGTCTTAAATTCCAATTATCTACCAAAGTTGTTTCTGCGAAAGCGAATGGTAAGGGTGTAGAAGTGGTTTTGGAATCTTCTAACGGCGAACAACAAAAACATATGGTGGATATAGTATTGGTATCGGTTGGTCGCAGGCCATATGTTGATGGGTTGGCTTTGGATGCGATAGCGATCAATCCGGATGAAAGAGGCAAGATTATAGTAAATAATAAATTTCAAACCTCTTCCCCAAATGTTTATGCGATTGGTGATGTAATATATGGCCCTATGCTTGCGCATAAAGCGGAAGAAGAAGGTGTGGCGGTTGCTGAAATTATAGCAGGGCAGCATGGGCATGTTAATTATGGTGCAATTCCTGGTGTCGTATATACCCATCCAGAAATAGCTTCAGTGGGTAAAACTGAGGATGAACTTAAAAAAGCTGGTGTTGAATATTCGGTTGGCAAGTTTCCATTTTTGGCAAATAGTCGTGCCCGTGCAAACGGAGAGACCGATGGCTTTGTGAAGATTGTAACAGATAAACATACCGATCAAATTTTAGGTGCTCACATAATTGGCCCTAATGCTGGTGAATTGATTCAGGAGATTGTAGTGGGTATGGAGTTCAAGGCTGCGGCTGAAGACATAGCTCGTATATCACATGGGCATCCTGGTCTTTCGGAAGCGGTTAAAGAAGCTGCAATGGCTGCATACTCTAAGCCATTGCATATGTAATTAAATATAATAGCATACTCCCCGAGTGCGCCAAAAATAGTTGAGCTGAATAAAAAAAGGAGGTGAGACTAATAAACATTGCGATACATGGTGGAAGGCCCATCGGGATCTGCCAGCACAGGCAGGTTTCAAATCGCCTCACGGTGCTAAATATTTCTATATAACCGATTCAACTACAAAAAGGCACGGTTTTTCCTTTAATTGTCATTCCGCACTTGTTGCTGAATCTTAAGATCCCAAGCAATAGCGAGGATGACTAAGAGGTGGAGATTTGTTGTATTTTTCATAGCCATTTTATAAGGGTTTAACTATAACAGTACTGATTTCTTCTTGAGATAAATGCATCTTCATTATGAGTGTTTGCATAGGTTAATGTGCCGATACTATCTAACGCATATCACGGTAATATTCTATATGATTTTTTAGTTTATAACGCGTTAGCTATATCATGAAATATCAAGCTGATCTCAGACTTAGGTTTATAGTAAGTTAAAGGGCGGGCATTGCTGTTTGCTTCATCTAATTCCTTACTTATTGGTATTTGCGCAAGTATTTCAGTTTTGAACGTCTTAGCTAGTTTTTTGCTCGCAGTTTCATCACCAAATAAATAATTCTTTTTACCGCTTTCTTCTACTATATAACTATAATTCTCCACAATGCCTATTAGTGGAACATTCAATTTACCAAGCATGGTTAGTGCTCTTTTTACATCTGCAACGGCTAAACCTTGTGGGCTAGAAGCCATAATTGAGCCATCTATCTCGTAATTTTCAGCTAGGCTTAGGTGAACATCTCCTGTGCCAGGAGGAGTGTCTATTATCAAATAATCCAAAGTGCCCCAATTGGTAAGCCTTATTAATTGATAAAGCATTTTAGTCGTCATCGGCCCTCGCCAAATAAGGGCATCTTCTGCGCCTACTAAAAACCCTACAGACATCATTTTGATGCCAAATTTTTCATGCGGGATCATCAGTCCATCTTCAAGTATAGGTTTTTTGGAAATACCTGATAAAGAAGGGAGCGAAGGTCCATAAATATCAACATCAACAATCCCAACTTTTTTGCCCATTTGTGCAAGTGAAACTGCTATGTTGAATGCTATAGTTGACTTTCCAACACCGCCTTTTCCACTTGCAACCATAATTATTTTCTGGACGCCAGCCACCTTTTTGCTACTGGCATTTGTGAAGACTATCTGATGTTTCTCCCCTAAGGCGTTTAGAGAATCTGTAGCATTTTCTGCAAGTTTGGTAAGAGAGGATACCAACTCTTTGGGTGGGGCTAAGGTAATTAAAATTTTATCCTTCATCTCAGTAACTGATTCTACATAAGAGGATAGTTTAAAAGAGGATAAAATTTCTTCTACGCGGCTGTTATTATGATTGGACATTTAATGTAATTGGTATAGTCTTTAGTGGTATATTAATATGAAGTTTAATATTTTACCATATATAAAGACAATGAAAAAACGCTTAACACTGCTATCAGATAAATTCCGCAACCCGTGGGATAGCGATAAGAATGGGTCTTCAAATGATGATTTTGAAGATTTTTTTAAAAAAGGTCAGGAGAAAATCTCGGATATGTTTGGGAAAAAACGGTCTTCAGGTGATGGTGGATCTGGTGGTGGAATGCCAGAATTTATCAATAAAAAGCTCCTGTGGATAGCAGTTGTAATTCTGTTTGCTGCTTGGATTTCTAGTGGATTTTACACTATCCAGCCTGATGAAGAGGGTGTGGTAATGACTCTGGGTAAATACAGCAGAACTACTTCTCCAGGGTTAAACTATAAATTGCCAGATCCAATTGAGTCAGTTACTAAAATCAGTGTTACCCGCGTTAACAAAGAAGAAGTTGGGTTCAGATCTGCCGGCAAAAGAATTACCACTAGGGAGCAGTTGTTACAAAGCACTGTTTCTAGCGAAAGCCAGATGCTTACAACTGATGAAAATATCGTGGATATCAACTGTGAGGTGCAATGGTTAATTAGCAGCTCTAAGGACTATCTTTTCAACGTACGTGATTTAGCTAATGAAAACACGGTTAAGACGGTAGCTGAAAGTGCAATGCGCGAGATAATAGGCCTGACTAAAATCACGGATGTTCTTGCTGAAGAGCGTAGCAAAATAGAGCAAGATGCTAAAATACTCATGCAGTCTATGTTGGATAATTACCACATGGGTGTTAAGGTTTTGCGGGTGCAGCTTTTGCGCGTTGATCCTCCGCAAGAGGTTGTAGATGCTTACAGAGATGTGCAAAATGCTAAGCAGGACAAGGAGCGTGAAATAAACAAAGCATACGCTTATCGTAATGACATTATTCCTAGAGCACGTGGGCAAGCGGAGAGCATGTTGCAGGAAGCAGAAGGGTATCGCCAGCGCGTTATAGCTGAAGCTACAGGTGATGCTCAAAGATTCTCCTCTATTTATGAGCAATATAAAAATGCTAAGGAAGTTACCCGTAAGCGCATGTATTTAGAGACCATGGAAGAGGTTCTTTCGGGTGTGGATAAAGTTATTTTAGATAAAGGATCTGCAAACAATTTATTACCTTTCTTACAATTGGGCAAAAATGATAAGCCATCGGATGCGGGAGCTAAGCAATGAATAGATTAATTATTGGTGTTTTATCGCTATTTATAACATTGGGTATTATATCTGACTCTTTCTACATATTAGATCAAAGGCGTACGGCTTTAGTTACCCAGTTTGGGGAATCTGTTAGATATGTGGTTGATCCTGGCCTTAAGTTCAAAATCCCACTTATTCAAAATATTTTATTCTTTGATAAGCGAATACAAAACCTCGTTGCGGATACTACTGAAGTTATAGCGTCTGATCAGAAGACTATGCGCGTGGATGCTTTTACCAAATATCGCATTGTGGATGGTTTAAAATTTTACCAGACAGCCAAAGACGACAGAGGTTTTAAAACCAGGCTTGCTCCAATATTGGATTCCAGCCTAAGGCAAGTTTTGGGAAGCAGGGCATTCATCACTTTACTTACTCCAGAACGTGCAAAAATAATGTTACAAATACGTGAGATTGTGGCAACCCAAGCTAAAGACTTTGGTGTAGAAGTTGTAGACGTTCGTATTATGCGCGCAGATCTTCCGGATAAAAGCCGTGAAGCTGTATATGACAGAATGAAATCTGAGCGTGAAAAGGAAGCTAAGGAAATTCGTGCTGAAGGTGCAGAAGCCGCGCAAAAGATCACTGCTAGTGCAGAGCGAGAAAAACAAATTATATTGGCAGATGCAAACAAGCTATCGCAAATTGCCCGTGGTAATGGTGATGCAGAAGCAATTCGCTTATTTTCTACTGCATTTAATAAAGATCCAGAATTCTTTGATTTCTACCGCACTTTACAGGCTTACAAAAAAGTGATTAGCAAAGATGATACTAAGATGATTATATCTGATAGCGAATTTTTAAAACACTTTAAGAAAAATTGAGGCTATGGCTAGTCTCTCCGACAAAGCCATGCATCACTGATAACACGAGCGTTTATTGCCACTGTGCTGAACGGATATAAAGTTTTTATATGATGCTAAATCCTCAAAATAATTGAACATAAGTGTATATAGCTAAACCCTTATAAAATGGCCATGCTAATAATTCGCCCTTTCAATCACAACTTCCTCACCCTTTTCTACTTTAGTTTTTAAGCTTAAAAACACTTTATGCGCCTTTTCTTTAAGCGAATATATTTTTGTATCCATTTCTTTAAGCTCTTTAGTCACTATATCAAATATGGTGGGAGAAACATTTGAACAGAGGATTTGGATTAAGCAAACTACATCTTGGGGAAGAAAAGGTTCATAGGTAAATCCATATTTGCTCAGACAATTAAATAACCCAAGAGTCTTGCAAATGTTTTTTATTTGAAATTTTGCATGCACCTCAGATTTAGAGGTTGGAAAAATTGTGGATAGAGCAGGGGGTAAGGTTGCTAAAATTCCTTTTCCTATATCTTTGTCATACCTAATAAATCCTGCTCTGCCATCATTATGAAATTTATCTGGAGCAGGATCCGCACCATGCTTAAGTAAGATTTTGGCGATCTTTCTCATGCTTAGTGGTTCTTTTTCAGAAAATTTTTTTATAAGACAATCATTAATATTATGGATTGGTAAACGATCATAAAAAGCGTCTAAATCTAGTCTAGCATTATACTTTAAAAGTAACTCAACTATCTTTAAGTTATTACAACTGCAAGCTACATGCAGCGGGGTTTCCATAATTTCATTTTGTATATTTGGATCGGCCTTATTATCAAGAAGCAATTTTGCTATTTGCAATTGTTTATTAGCACTTTCCTCATTCTCCAAAGAATATTTTATTTTATTGCAATAAAAATCAATTTCATCTTTGTCTGTATAGCCTATTTTATCTAAGCTTTCATGGTTTAGATTCTTCGAGATTCTGAGAGAGATGAATGGCTCATAAAATTTGCTTATCAAGGACATCCTCATAAATGCGATTAAATGCAGAGGGCTGCTACCATTTTCATCTTTGTGATTAGGATTAAAGCCTCTTTTTAAAAGTATTTTTACAGCATCATAATCTAGATCTTTTACCGCTTCTATCAAAGAAGAGTTTTTGATCTTTTTTCTCTGTTGGTTTTGAATTTCTTTTTTTGCACTTCTTTTCATATTTTCTTTATAAATTAAAATTTTTACAGCGATATTATAGTGAAAAACATTGTGATATCAATTTATATTTTAAAGTCGCACTCGGGGAGTATGGAGTAGCGCGATAAAAAACTTGCTTTTTAAGGATTTTTTTGTATAAAGAAGGGAGATAATATTGTTAAATATCATTTATTATGCAGGCAAAGCAAGCAATCGGTATTTCCAGTCTAAATGAAGATAATTTAGTGATGATCCTAAGGTTCCTCGAAGAAGAACCAGAATCCATATTTGTGGATACTGTGGGGAGGCGCATGAGAAGTGCGGTAAGATTATCTGCAGTTTCTCAGGGCATCAATAAAGCAATTGGTGCTACTTCTTTTGGCGTTTTCTTTAAAGCCAATTCTTTATTGAGTTCATCATTAAACAAACTTTATACTTTAAAACATAATCTAAGTCAGAGAGAAAGTTCCGATGAATTGGATGACTCGAAAGCACTTGCTTATAGTATAGCCGAATTCATAGATAGGATACAAAAACATAATGATAATTTGCTAGGTAACGGGAGCAAAGACTTGGATAAGTACTTGGTATCAGTTTTATCTGCAGATGCTGAGTTCAATACGAATTTTATTAGCTATTGTCGCTAGCGCTACTTCACAGCAATTTTCGCTCTATAAATATTGAAAATATAGTGTAGAAAAAGCTTGTATTACTGAAGAAATGCTGTAAAAGATTGTTACCAACTTTTTATACCAAATCTCAAAACAAACTGGGATAATAATGATAGCTTTTGCCAACCAACTTTGGTAAAAGATGCGAATTAATTCTATTTATTTGAGATTTGATATTATAGGCCGCCGTAGCACAGTGGTAGTGCACTTCATTGGTAATGAAGAGGTCGCAGGTTCGATTCTTGCCGGCGGCACCATAAATTTTTCTTGTTCAAAAGAAGTTCGTATGTAAATATAGTGAATTATTATGTTGATCAATACATAAAAGCAGTAGACGACAGGAAGCTTGAAAAAGTACTAGGAGTCTTTGTAATTGAGCGCCGTAAGACTATAGCCGTAAGCCTATAATAAATAGGTGCGGAAGCTCAAATTATAATAGCGACAATGTCAATTTTTCAAGTTAACGGAGTATATGTATTACCTGAAATACTTCAAATTTTAGGGTAGGCATGACTAAGCGTTAAGCTCTAACCTTCCTAACTTGGTAATGCATTTTGAAGAATAGAAAGGAATTCAATTTATGGTTAATAAATAATGTTTTTTGAAGACTCAACAAACGCCCACGAAACAGAGGGCGAAAAGGCATCTACAAGTCCAGAAGGTGGCTCAGAAGCATCCGTTTCAAAGACTAGCCCTAAAAAGAAAAAAATTATATTAATAGCTGCCATTTTAATATTGGCGGCTGTGGCTGCTGGAATTGGTTTCTTTTTGAAAAAGCATAAAGAGAAAGAGCTTGCTGAAATCAATAGTGCTCAACAAGAAGAAAGCAAACAGCAAATATTTCATGACATGGATGAGATAATAGTAAATCTCAACACTGATGGAAAATCAGTTAGCTTTTTAAAGTTAACTGTAACTCTAGACATACAGGGGAAGGACAACCTAGATGTTGTTATAAAACTTACCCCTAGAATAAAAGATGTATTTCAGGTGTATCTGCGTGAGGTTCGTCCGTCAGAAATGCAGGGATCAGCTGGGCTATACCGTTTAAGAGAGGAGCTGTTACTTAGAATTAACAAGCTAATTTATCCAGCAAAAGTTAATGATATTTTATTTAAGGAGGTTTTAATTCAGTAGTTATGGTAGAAGAGCAAGTATCAACAGGTCAGCGTTCTGGCGTTCAGATGTTAATAGATAGGGCGGGTTCTTCCCAATCTAAGATGCCTATGATGGAAATCATCTTTGATAGGCTTATAAGCTTGGTGTCTTCCTCATACAGGTCATTCACCTCTTTTACTGTAGATGTTGAAATTGAATCAAACCAAACAATGAGATTTGGCGAATATGTAGAGGCCTTGCCCAATCCAACTTTAATAAGCATAGTAAAGGCTGTAGAATGGAACAGCTTTATTATCTTGAGGGTAGATCAACCCCTAACTTATGGGCTGATAGACATACTTTTTGGGGGGCAGAAAGCTGAGCCTAATCTTCAAGTTGAAGGAAGGTTATATACCTCCATAGAGCAATCTATAGTTCATAGCATAGCAGATGTTTTTTTAAACGAGTTAAGCACAGCTTTTGATCCGATATCGCCAATTACTTTTAATTTGGAGCGTATAGAATCCAACCCTAGGTTTGCTACAATAGCGAGGCCAGAAGATACAGCTATCATCCTACGATTAAAAATGAAAATGGAATCCAGGAATGGATACATAGATTTAGTAATTCCTCATTCATCATTAGATCCTGTGAAAAAGATTCTGCAAAAGTCTTTCTTAGGTGATAGAGCATCCAAAGATCAAAGTTGGCAATCTCACATGCATACGGAAATCGCAAATGCTAGCGTAACCTTAAGCGTATATTTAAATGGAATCACTTCAACAATCAAAAATATAGCCAACCTAAAAGTTGGTGATACGATTATCCTTGATAAAGAACCGGATGAGGATATATTTATCACAATTGATAAATTGAAAATATCATCAGGAAAGATTGGCAAAATAGGCGATAATGTAGCTATAAAAATTTCTGATGAAATAAATTTAAATAAATATAAAAGTTAAATATGTTCGCTATAATAATAGATATTGCCGTTATACTACTTTTGGTAATGACTATAATTTTTTGTTGGCGCCTTAACAACAAGATTATCGAGCTCAAATCTGGTAGGAAGGATTTGTTGGAGTTAGTTAAAACCTTAGACTCTGCAATTTTAAAAACTAACACCAATATATCTGAGCTGAAGATTATGTCTCAAAACTCAGCTGTAGAGCTTAGTGCTTTAGTGTCGCAAGCTCAGGAATACATAAGCGATTTAAACTTTATGAATGAGACCGCAGCTAAGTTAGCTGATAGACTAGAAAAGAATATTTCGGATGCGCGTTATGTTTCGGAAAAGCTTCGTTCGGAATATGGTAGAACTGAGGTTGCTAATGATGTGCCAAAGCATAATCCTGCTGAAATAAAGCCCGAGCCAAATCTAAATCCGCGTCCTAATCCTAATTATGGAATTAAAAATTTGAAATCTGGATTCAGTAAAGCAAAGGAAGAGCTAATCTCGGCTCTGAGGTTTGTTAAATAATGATAAGAGCCTTGCCAATACTTATAATATTTATGGTGATAATGATAGGCTCTAAGCTCTTAGAGATATTAGATATAGCTCCAGACTTCATGGCAGCAAAAGTGATAAAAGCGGCAGAATCAGGCGAAAGCGAAGGCGATAAAGCAAATGTTGAACCTAAAAAGGAAGATGATTCTGTCAAAGAAAAAGAATCCAAGCCAGAAACTGAGGCAAAAAAAGAAGAGGGGAGTGCTAAAAAAGAAGGAGAAGTTGCTAAAGAATTGGAAAAAAGTGGCTCTGAAGCTCAGCCTGTAACTGAGGATAAAGCAAAGCAAAATGATCTTGGCACATTTAAACCATCAAAGGATAAATGTGCTTTTTCACCAACTGAGGCTGCCATATTACAAGAATTAGCGGCCAGAAGAGAGCAGTTAGACCAGAGAGAGAAGGAGATTTTAACCAAGGAGAATTCCCTTATTGTTATAGAGAACAACATAAATAAAAAAATTATCAAAGTTCAGGAAATTCAAGAGCAACTTAAGTTTATGCTAGCTCAATATGAAATAAAAGAAGATGAAAAAATTAAGAGCTTGGTTAAGGTTTATGAAGCTATGAAACCATTGGAGGCAGCGAAAATATTTGAAAAATTGGATATGCCTATATTGCTTTCTGTCGCTTCAAATATGAAAGAAGCTAAGCTTGCTATGATTATTGCAAAAATGGATCCATCATCTGCAAAAGACCTTACGATGGAGCTGAGTAATTATCGTAAAGTCCGTGGCATAGATTAGGATTCTTAGCCATATCCTGCATGTTTAATACGGTTGCCCTGGGTTGGCCTGCTTATCAGGGCAACCGCATTAAAAGTTCAAAATAGGTTTAGAGTGAGCAATACAAGCAGTTCTAGCACCAAG